>CAJVWU010000048.1 GCA_913009755.1 uncultured Bacteroidia bacterium | reverse complement strand
TTTTTAATTGCGTTGACCCAATAAATTATTTTGTAGTTTTTGTACACCAAATACCTAAAATTTTCAGGACGGTTCAGTAATAATTCTTCTTTTTGTCCAATGTTCGGGTTTTTGCCCAGATTTATTGTCTGGTCTATGATTCCCGTTATTAAATTCTAGGCAACTTTTTTACTCGCTGTTATTTCGTAATAATCAAAAATATCATCTAATTTATCTTGTGCAAATTGAGTCCAATAAACTTCTAGTTCCATTTTTTTCTCAATTCAGTTGCCTTGATAACATTATCTTCCCGTGAATCAGTCACAGCTTGGTCAATTTCTTTGTTAAATTGTTCCAAACTCATTGGCTTTAGTTCTTTTTCGTGTTGTTTGGATTTCCACTGTTTTAATGTTTTCTACAATCCAATTATGATTTCTTCATTTTTAACACGAAGAAATTCCTGAATAAATAGTAGTTTTCTAGATTCGATATTCATGGTTGATGCTTTTAGTTAAAAGTACGAATTTTTTTATTTGTTTTCAAGTAACGTTTTCAGTAGCTTGCTGCCAACTCCTTTTATCCCAAACAAAAGCACCGGATTAACACCTAAATCTTGTACGAAACCGGTGGTTTTGAATCAGTACAAATATCCAAAGTTATAAAATTTCCTGCTTCCATATTTCAAACATGAAAATACCAATAATTCTTCACCGCAAGCCGCCGCGGGTTTGAGGGAGGGTCAACCGGAAAATCCACGGAGTGGTACCGGTGGATATGTTGAAAACACAAGGCTGAAGAATGAAGCTCTCCGGGGGGCAGAGGGAGCTGCGTGTGAGGCCTGTGTTTTTGCTACGACCTCGGGAAACCTTGGTCGGGCAACAAAAGGCTAGCCTTTAGAGTGGTCTTTTTTAAGCTTGCTGAAGGTTCTGGCATGTGCTTTTCAAACGGCAATTAGCTTAATGCCTTATAAACAATAGCGAAAGCTTCAGACGCTTATTTAAAAAATCTCTGTAATTTTAAGCTCTCAAAAAAATTAAAATGAAGAAGTTAGTCCTCTCCCCGACTATTGCTTTTATAATGATTATCGTATGGTTAAACACAAACGCCCAACGACAAATTTCATCGTTAGACGTCTTGCAATTTCCTTTTATTGAAAGGTTTACAGAAGGTTCTTTGGAAATCAACCATTGGGGAACCGACTGTGACAATTGGTCAATTGAGAGCGAATATGGTAACCCTGCCCCTTCTGTCCGTTTTAATGGCACTCCGGAACTCGAAGATGGATTTAACTGTACGTTAACCAGCGACTGGATATTGTCTGACAGCACAAGTGATTATTTATTATTTGATTCTAAATTCGTAAACAACAACTTTACAGGTACTGAAAATCTAATTGTTGAGGTATTTGATTCCGTCAACTGGCATATTGTTTCAACAATAATCACTGCCGATGATGGTTGGAAATCCCACAGATATAACCTTATCCCATACATAACAACCACTCATTTTAAAATAAGATTCAGAGCCAATGGTATTACCTCGTCCGATATTAATTATTGGGCTATTGATAATATATTTATTTACAATGGTGTAAAATTACCTGAACAACTGGAAGGCAGTTATTGGTGGGATGGAGAATTTGGTGTTAAGTTAAACTGGATACTTGAACAACCGCCAGGAGCAGGCGGATGGGGGGCTCCTTTGTCTTATTCATGGGATCAACATTGTTCAGCTGTTGGTTTAACCGACGGAGGTGACTGGGCTTATGCAATAAAATGGGATTCTTTGGATATAAGTTACGATAGTAGTTATTTGTTTATAGTGGATGCATATATTGGTGATACCCAATTTGACAGTTTGATCTTTAAGGTTTGGAAAGGACAATACGGCGATCAGGTAATCTACTCCAGGAATGTTACGAATGAAGTTGAGCAGGATAAATGGAACAGCTTTAATGTAATTGAACCTGTATTGGTAACAAACAGTGCTCCGACATGGTTTGGTTTTGAAATTTATGGACAGGATGCCGGTACTTATCCGGCAGGTATAAGCTGTAATAATGCTGTCACCGGATATGGAGATCTGATAAAAACAGATTTTGACAGTTCCTGGGTTACCCTTTATCCCTCTATTAATCATAATTGGTGTATGATGCTCTTGTTCGACAGCAACTCTTCGCGACATGTTCTGAATGGTTATAAGATTTTCCGAAGGATTGGGGATGACAGTTTATATCGTTTTTATGACTATGTTGAACGTGATAGTAATGAAGTAGTTACTTACTATGATCTGTATCCTGACGTTGATATTCAAACATCCTATAGTTATCAGGTTAGCAGTGCATGGATCAATCATTGGGTGATTCCTGAGGATACGCTTTTCTCTCTCCCGGGATATGCGAAAATAAATGGGGATGATAATTTCGTTACGATTTTGGTAACCAACAATCCTGAAAATATTAAAAACGACATCCCATTATCTGTTTATCCAAATCCGTTCAGTACCTCAACAACCATCGAATTCGAATTACAGCATCCGGAAAAGGTGATCATTACAATTTGCAACCATCTTGGAGAACAAATTGATGTTATTCAAAAAAACGAATCACAAGGCCGGCAAAAAATAACCTGGTGCCCTGTCAACCATCCGGCCGGGATTTATTACTTTCAGCTTCAGGCGGGTGAACAGTTGGTTACGGGGAAGATGGTTTTGATGAGGTGATCAGCAACAAGCTGTAATTAAATAACTTTTTCATCTGTTTATATTTTGATAATTAATTATTCTGCTATGCAAACAGGCGGATTAACCCGTTTGTAAAAAAAGACGTTTTATATTTCTGAATTCGATTTAAATTGATTTTTCAATGTTACAATGACTAAAAAAAACATACGATATAACAAGATTAAAGTTTCCAACAGATCAGTGTTACAAAAGAAAAACCCTGCTATGGAAGGCAGGGTCTTCTTAATTTTCCCTAATGTTTGACCGGCAATAGAACTGGTTAATTGTAACCGAGTGGAGATTTTAGTTTGTTCTCGTTCTATTGTGATGCAAAGATGCAACGACCCTATCTGATATCCTTCATGGTTTTCCGGTAAAAAAAAAAATAGTGGTTTTCCTCTAGTCAATATTTCTGACACATAAAAAACCTCTTTTTATTTCAGTGTTTTGGTAGTTTTTTCCGGTTCTGGTTCGGATTGAGTAGTGGTCGTAGTTATTGTTAGTCAGTTACAGAGGTTTCATCATCCTCGTGCCATAGGGCTGATTTGGTCATCTCTTCTTTGTACATAACCGAAATAAAGTCATTGCGGATGATTAATTCGGCAATGTATTTTCCGTAACGTAATCCGGAAGCATCAAATTTAACCGAATGTAATCCGGGTTCCTGAACCTCATCATCTATCAATACGGCAACCAGCTCATACTGGATGTTTTTTCTGTAAACGGCCAGTCTTACCTTTGAAGATTTTTTCACGATATATTTTATCGTTGTGTAGTTCCTGAACGGGTCGGGTGTGTTGGAGATCATGTCATGGTCAATTCCACCCGGGCCAGGAGTCCATTCGGTTTTCATAGCTTCAGTCTGCCGGAGTGATTCTTCATCCATCAGTGAGTTGTCTTTCTGGCAGGAGGTGAAAATCATTCCTGCGAGAAACAGACTTGCGAGAATTAAAATTTTTGTTTTCATGGTAGCAAATTTTTAGGGTTAAATAGTGATACAAAGATGAAATACATTTGACGGATATTTTTAACCTTATTCCGTTAATTGAAAAAAATAGTGGATTTCAGCCACAATTAATCTTTTTTAGTCAGGGTATGTCTGCTATCAATTATGGAATCCTGAGTTGAAACAGGAGTGATAAGTGTTGTGCCGGTTTTTTTTTCTTCCGGCCTTTCCTCTTTAGTATAGGATGAGTATAGTATTGTGGCAACAAACAGTGCTGCGGCAATCAGTGCTTTAGCTTTATCCATGATCGTAATTTTTTAGCATTAATAGTTATACAAAATTGATAAACTTTGCTCTGAATTTTTTAACCCTTTTCATGTAGATGTTAAAATTGGCGGAATTCCATGAAAAAAAACAACCCGGCTGAGCAATCAGGCCGGGCTGCATCATCAGGTTCCCCTATCTTATTCTTTAGTTGTGATAGTTTGTCTGTTAGTTGCTTGTCTTAAGTTGAAATTGTTTTAGTCTTCAATAGGGGAGTGATTATCTTCGTCCCAAATCTTTTTCTTTGTCATTTTTTCCCTGTAAACAACCGATAAAGTCTCTGAACTAATTGTTAATTCAGCAGTATATCTCCCATAAGGCAATTTACTGGCATCAAATTTTACCTCATATCTTCCGGGCCTCTGAAATTTATTCCTGATCAATGCGGAAACAAGTTCTGATTTTTGGTTGTACACCATAAGGCTTACCCATTTTCCACCGACTATTTCGTTGCTGCCAGATACCTGATAAAAAATGGCGGTGTAGTTCCTGAACGGGTCAGGTACATTGGTGATCATATCGTTACCAATGCCACCCGGGTCAGGATCTCCGTCTAAGGGAGTTAAATTAAATACATCACCCGGGTGGAATTCGTAATCCTGCCCTACCTGATCTGAAGGTGGATTTGGTACTGAAATTGTCTCACTCGGTTGAAATGAGTTGTCTTTCTGGCAGGAAGTGAAAATCATCCCTGCGAGAAACAGACTTGCGATAATTAAAATTTTTGTTTTCATTGTAGTATATTTTTAGTTATTATTAAATAGTGATACAAAGGTGCGACACATCAACAGGCAATTTTTAACCCTATTCCGGTAAAATAAAAAAATGGGGGAAAACAGCCAGGTAGGGATTCAGTAAGGGGATGGTATAGTTTTCCATTAAAAAAACCCAACCTTTATGGCTGGGTTTTTTAATTTTTCAATTTGTTTGACCGGCAATAGAACGAATTAACCTTTATTAGTTTGTTTTAGCTCTACCGTGATACAAAGATGTAACAGTCATGCCGGATATCCTTCAGGGTTTTCCTGTAAACAAAAAAAATAGTGGTTTTCCGCTAGCCAGGGATATAATTGATAAAAGAGCAGTTGAATAATTGAATCAACGAGCCAGCCCGGCCTTGTGCTAAGGCTGGGCTGTTAAAGTTCCATTTTTGGTTAACCGGAACGGGTTATCTGCTTGTGATCATGTCGTTGGCAATGACACCGGGATTGGGAGTTTCGTCCAAAGAACTCGATTTAAGTTTTTCATCCGGTTGAAATTCATAATCCCCCTCCTGATTTGACGGTGGATTTGGGATTGAAATTGTTTCACTTTGCTGGAATGATGTATCATCCGTCAGTGAGTTGTCTTTCTGGCTGGAGGTGAAAAATCATTCCTAAATGACAGGCATCTTATCCGTTTTTAACATTCAAAGGGATAATGATGGAATACCGTGTTCCTTCGCCGGGACGGCTTTCCATTTTGAGTTTGCCACCCAGGTAATCTATCCGGGACCGGATGCCGGATAAGCCGAGGTTTTTACCTTGCGGCAGCTTTTCTTCATAAAAACCAACGCCATCATCTGTATATTCCATACTGATCATGCCATCCTCTTTTGAAAAAGAGAATGTGATTTTTGATGCTTTCGTATGTTTCAGGGTATTGTTCAGCATTTCCTGGACAACACGGTATATCATGATCTCCATACTTTCGGGTAAGCGTTCTTCGCCCATATACAACCGGAGGTCAACTTTAGCATCACTGGCATCTTCCACTTCTTCAAACAGGTCTTCGATAGCTTCTTTCAGCCCGAACTTGGAAAGGACGCCGGGCATCATATTGTGCGATATCTGCCTGATTTCCTTACTGGCCTCTTTAAGAAGTTTGTTGGCTTTTTTCAGCATTTCGCCGGTTGCCTTGTCGGTTTTGGTCTCAACACTTGAAAAGTGGATGCTGGCTGTGGACAGCAGCACGCCGATGCCATCATGCAATTCGCGGGCAATCCGTTCGCGTTCTTTTTCCTGGCCAACCAATACTGATTGGGCTGCCATCAACTTTTTCTCATCCTCCAGCTTCTGAATTTTTTGTGCTGCAATAATTTGGTTCTTGCGGGCACGCATCCTCATGAAAAGTAACGATCCAAGAAGAACCACCACAACAAAAACCGACACCCATAAAGTAACATTGCGTACGGCACGCATCCGTTTTTTGTCCAGTTCCTTTATCCGGTTCATATCCTTTAAATGCAGGATCTCATATTGTGTCTTATGTTCCTCGATCAGTTTTTGCTTCTTTTCGTTAAACAACGAATCCTGATAATCCGCTGACAACCTGTAATATTCAAGTGCCTTTTTATAGTCTCCCTGTAAATTGTAAACATTTGATAAGTTAAAGCTCGTTTTTTTTATGGCCTCTTTTTGTTTTGCTTTTTTAGCAAGTTCCAAACTTTCAAAATAACATGCCTTTGCTTTTTGATAATCTTCATTGTATTCATAACAACTGCCCAAACTGTTCAGTGCAAATATTAGTCCGTTTATATTGCCAAGTTCTTTAAATATGGTAACAGCATCCCTGGCATAGTTAATAGCCTCTTTTATGTTGCCGAGTTTCTTATTACATAAAGATATGTTAGAATAGAGTTGTGCCAATCTTTTTTGGTCATTAATGCTTTTACTGAATTCCATAGCTTTCAGGAATTCACTTTTCGCTTGCTCAAACCTGATTAGTGCTTTTCCGGTTTCCCCATTTATTTTTTCACCTATTCCATAATTGTAAAAGATAATCCCCCTGTTCATTAAAGATATAGCAGCCAATACGGGTAAATTATTTTTCTTGCTTAGTTTGTAGGATAGTTTATAACAGGAAAGCGCAGTGTCATTTTCCCTCAGTTTTTCATAAATATTGCCCAGGTTGATCAGCGATCGGACATACGATTCAGTTCTATCGAATTTTTTGAAGATAATGTTTGCTTTCAATGCATTTTCAATTCCTTTTTCAAAATCGCCGGAATATTTATAATGAATGGCTAAAGAAGAATATGTTTTTCCAACACCAATACTATCCCCGGCAGAAGCATACAATGCCCGGCTTTCTTTATAATAATAAACCGACGAATCAGGCAACCCCCAGTCATGCATGATGTTTCCAATGTTTATATAAGCCATTGCCAAAATAGTGTCAATATCCAGACTATCTGCAATCTGCACGGCATCCTCCAGAAAAATTACTGCAGAATCATTTTGATCGGAAAAAATATAAGACCTGCCCTTTAAGCGGTAAAGTTGTGCAAGCCAAAGTGCATCTTCGCGGTATTGCGCAATAGCAATTGCCGAATCATAAGTTAGTCTGGCAGCTGCATAATTATACTGTTTTTCATAACTTTTGGCATGCCGCAGGTACGATTGCAGATCAACTTTCCGGTCTGTTTGATTTGACGCATTAATGCCTCCGTAACAAAATGCAATCAACAAACTTAATCTGAAAAACAGTTTTTTCATTTTAATAGTTATTGTATGTTAGAAATTAAGCCAGATATTTCTTAAATTATCCGGCGTTTAATTCTCAGGGGCATTACCTGTATCCATTAATTCATTATCTGATACTGCTGCATTTTCATACGCTTTTACAACAATTTTATGGTCTGCAGGAAGGGCTGCCCATGGTATCTGTAAGAACACGTTGGCCGTTAAGTTTTTCCTTCCGGTGAAGCCTCCACCTGTAACATCATATTCAACAACGACCTGATTATTCTCATGGTCATCAACAACTCTTCTGAGTTTTATATCCTTTTCGTTAAGGTTCCACGAAGAATAGACATTAATTTGTGTTAGATTGCTGGTTTGTTTTACCGGGATCCAGTCTGTTAAATAAGTTTTCATAATACTAATATTTTAAAGGGTTAAACAATATCATTTTCAATGGCCCATTTTACCAGGCCGGCTGTGTTTTTAACTCCAACCTTCAACAACAAGTTGGAGCGGTGTGTTTCTACGGTATTGGGGCTGATAAATAAAGTTTCGGCAATCTCGTTGGTGTTTTTCTCTTTGCAGATTTCTTTCAGCACTTCCAGTTCGCGTTTGCTCAGGTCAGGAAACAGGTAATTTGACCTGGGCCTGGATGTGTTGCCAAATATATTGGGCAGTTCAGGGTCAAGGTAAATGCCTCCTTCGTGTACCATTTTGATGGCTTGTATCAGTGCGCCGGCAGGTGAGTTTTTGAGCAGGTAGCCGTTGGCCCCGTTTTTGAGTGATTGCCTGACAAAACGCTTCTCATCGTATTGCGAAAAGCTGATCACCTTTATGTCAGGATATTTCTTTTTCACCAGTTTGGTGGCTTCTATACCGCTCATCCCGGGCATATTAATGTCCATCAAGATTACGTCCACTCCGGTGGTTTCCAGAATATTCATTAGTTCGTTACCGTCCCCGGCACAGGCAACTACTTCAATGCCATTATCATTGGCCAGGATCGTTTTGATCCCATCCCGGATAACCGGGTGATCATCTGTAATAATTAATCGTATCATTTTTGTTTAGTGCAATATACAAATTAAAAAGGTCTTATGTAAATGTTTTTTTGTTTTCATTTATTATTACGGATCAAACACTTTTTCTGTGCAACAGCATTGTTATGAAATATCTTGTCCCTTTGCCTTTTTGGCTTTTCATCTCAACAGTGCCGCCAAGGTAATCAACCCTTGACCGGATTCCGGATAACCCGAGGTTTTTACCGTGGGGCAGCTTGTCTTCGTCAAAACCAATACCGTTGTCCTTAAACTCCATCCTGATGAACTCATCGGTTTGTGAAACAGAAAATGATATTTCCGTTGCTTTTGCGTGTTTCAAAGTATTGTTGATCATTTCCTGGACAACCCGGTAAATCATGATCTCCATGTTTTGTGGCAGGCGTTCTTTACCACAGGTGATGTCTAAATGAACGTTTACTTCTCCGGTGTCTTCCACTTCTTCAAACAGGTCTTCGATGGCTTCTTTCAGTCCAAACTTTGACAGTACGCCGGGCATCATGTTGTGCGATATCTGGCGCACTTCCTTGTGGGCTTCTTTGAGCAGCTTGTTGGCTTTTTTCAGCATCTCACCGTTGGCCTTGTCGGCTTTGTTTTCAACACTTGAAAAGTGAATGCTGGCTGTGGAGAGCAGCACGCCGATGCCGTCGTGCAGTTCGCGGGCAATGTGTTCGCGTTCCTTTTCCTGGCCCACAAGAACGGCCTGGGCCGCCATCAGCTTTTTCTCATCTTCCAGCTTCTGGATCTTTTGCATGGCGATTATGCGGTTTTTGCGGGCACGCATCCGGAAATAGAAAAGAAAAACAACCAGAAGAAAAACCAGTGAGGCACCAATCCAATAGGAAAGATTCCGTTCAACACGGATTTTTTTCTTTTCCATTTCTTTCAACCGGACGACATCCTTATATTGCAGCAATTCGTATTCGGCCTTGTATTTTTCGCGGGCATTAATCTTCTCCTGATTAACAATAGAATCGTTTACTGCAATATATTTTCCAAGATAATCATATGCTGATTCAATATTTCCCGATGCCTTGTAAAGATGGCTGAGATTCCCGTATATTTTTTTCTTTCCCGACATGAAGCCATATTTACGTGCCATTTCAGCCGCCTGAAGATAAAAAGATTCGGTGAGGTTATAATTTTGCCTGTTTTTATAATAAACGCCCAGATTGATCATGGCATAGAATTCATATTCCTTATTCTTCACTTTGCGGGCAAAGTCTAACGACTTCCCCGCATTCTCCAGTGCTTCATCCCATTTGCCGAGTTTTTTTTGCACAATGGATAAATTCCTGTAAAGTAAAGACAGGTCATTATAATCCTTGATTTTAAGACAAAAATCAATTGCATTGATAAATGAACTTTCCGCTTCATCGTAACGTTTCCAAAACAGGTACATAAATCCTTTGTTGTATACTGCTTTTCCCGCCAGGCGGAGGTTGTTCAATTCTATACTCAATGTATAACACATTTCGTAACATGTAAACGCTGTGTCGTATTCACCGATATCGTCATAAATATTTCCAAGATTCAATAACGATTTAGCATAATAACCTTTATGATCAAACTTCTTAAAGATCCTGTTGCTTTCCAGTGCATATTTCAATGAAGTTTCATAATCAGTATCTGTCTGGTAAAGCACGGATAAATCAAGTAATGCCAGTCCTATGCCTATGGAATCATTTAGTGATTCATAGATTGATAATGCATGCCGGTAATGGTATTCTGACGAGTCGAGTAATTCCTTGCGCATATAAATCCAGCCCAATTCAATATCCGACAAGGCCCGTAGCGTGTCATTTGCCAGTTGAAAAGCCAGCTTACCGGATTGTTGCAAATACTTGAATGATGAATCATATAAACAGCCATGACGTAACGCCCGGCCTTTCTTTAACAAATAATAGGCAGTCATCGTTTCATTACCTGTTTTCATGGCTTCATAAGCTGCGGAGTCGTAATACAGTGCTGCAGAATCATACCAGTAATGTTTGAGATACTGTCCGGCAAACGTTGCAAAAGGACTATCTTCAGGTTTGTCATTTTCAGCAGAAACAACGCTGTAAACGCCTGTGATAATCAGGAACAATAAAAAGATGTTTATGCTGTTTCTGGCCTGCATATTTTATCGGTTATTTGCCGGACAATTGCGTGTTCTTCGTAAAATAATGGTAAACCTATTATATTTAATTGGGTTGTCCTTTACCCGGAACATCATCATCCTGAAGTTTCGGGGTTGAGTCAGTTGTACTGTCAGTATCAGGAGTGCCGCCATTTTGGGTTTCTTCAATACATGTGACCATAGTTGTAAATGTTAAAGGTCAAACAATATTATTTTCAACAGCCCATCTTACGAGGCCGGCAGTATTTTTTACACCCACTTTCAATAACAGATTGGCGCGGTGTGTTTCAACGGTATTGTGGCTGATCAGTAACAATCTGGCAATTTCGTGGTTGCTCTTCTCATTACAGATTTCATTCAAAACATCACGTTCACGGGAGGTTATTTTCATGTTTGAATAGTTGGATTGCTTGTTTTGTTTCTCATCAAATATATTTGGCAATTCCTCACTCAGATACATATTTCCCCCGAGTATTGTTTTAATGGCCAGGATCAACTCTGTGGCAGCCGCATTTTTAAGCAGATAACCATTAGCCCCTCTTTTTAATACCAGCTTTACAAACCGCTTTTCATCGTATTGTGAAAAGCACAGTACCTTTATATTAGGGTATTTCTTCCTGACAAGTTGTGTTGCCTCAATGCCATTCATGCCGGGCATGTTGATGTCCATGAGTATAACGTCGGTTTCTGCTTTTTCCAGTTTTTGCATGAGTTCGGTTCCGTCCTTTACATACGCCACTATTTTAATGCCTTTTTCAGTGGCCAGGATCCGTTTGATGCCATCTCTGACTATGGGATGATCATCGGTGATAATTAGACGTATCATAGTTTTAAAATTAATTAGTTAAAAACTGTTTTATCCTGCTCTGATATCCGGTAAACAGGAAGTGAGTAACAAAAATACGCGCTGAAAAAGGGAGATATGAATCAAATGTATAAACGCCGGTGGGAAATGTGTTAACGTATGTATTTGGTTGATAAACGTTTTGGTTTTCGTCTTCCCATCAAGATACGATTCCCTTTGTAATGCAAATTTTCCCATAATCAAAGTTGTATTTTATATTGTTTTGACTTCTGTAACATAATCGTATTTATAAATTCATTTGATTTCTTATTTAATTAAAACAATGTCTGCATTTTCTTCTGCATTTACTTTTATCCCTTTTAAACCACCGGATAATTTATTCAGGTCTATCACAATTCTTATCTCGAATGTTATTTTCTTCCTTTTCGCCTGTTCTACCGGTTGGTTGATAAAATCCAGTTCCAATAGTCCTCCGTTTAATTCCGCACCGATTTCAAATACAGGAACAAGCTTTGGTACGCCGGGCTGGTCGAAATCCGAAATCCCTTTCGCTTCGATCAGCATCAAACGGCTTTCAGAAACTTTAAGATCCAGGTGAGTCAGGCATTGTACTTTTCGTTCTGTAGTCACTTTTTAATGCTTACTTTCCCTTTTTAGTATATGATTACAAAGGGAATACATATTTCCCGGAAATCATTGAGGACTTTCTGCCAAATAAAAAAACTAGTGGTTTTCAGGGATATGGAAGGGGTATTGGGCACTGGATGATTGGAAAAAGGTTAATGGGCAATTGGGTTGGGATAATGAATGGTATTAAAGAATAGGGTGTATAAGGGGAATAATAGAATAGATGGATTGTATGAGCAGCCTGATTCGGGGCATCGGAGATCAGTGAGATGAAAACAATCGAGCCATGAAGCCATCGAACAATAAAATTTATCTTTGTATCTTTCGCAGATAAATAACTCAAATATCTTATTAAAAAACTTTCATCATGGCCACTGTAAGACTTGAATTTGAAAAACTGGAAATACTGGTCAGAAAAAGAAAATGGAAACTGTATTTTATCATTGTTGCCGAGCATCCCACAGAAAGTGATAAAATGGTGCTGACGACTATCCCGGCAGCGGGAGAGAATTTTTTCCGCCTGAAACGCAACAGTAAAAATGTGGTGGATTTTGAACCGGTAGCCACCGATAGCGGAGTAGACGGACTGTTCGTGCTGGAAAGGGAAATGCCCGCAGACCGCACCATCAGGGTGAGGGCTTTTTTGAAACACAACCGGAAATCCACCCGTGAAATAGGCGACATTTTCAAAGATATCGAAGGGAGGTTGGGCGGCAATGTGCTGGGCACGGTAACCAACATACTGGGCTCTGCTTCTCCCTGGATCATGGTTGCCAAAACGGCTATGGGCATTGTGGGCGAAGTGTTGGGTAAAATAAAGGACCGCGATTTCGGTTATCTTAGCATGGATGAGGAGTTCGGGCCTGAATTTGACGGTAAAAGAGAACTGGACCGTGTTAACAGGTTTACAACCGGCAACGCCAGACTGAGGTGGAGTTGGAGGATTAAGTGACAGGGAGTTAATAGGCAAAGCGTCGGGCGTTTGGTGAGTAAAACACCTTCCAGGGTTCGAAGAATCTGGAAGCGTGTAGCACGGTGTGCGGGATACGGGTTACACATTACGGAAAAAAAATACTCATCAAAAATGCTGAACTCGCCAGCTACCGAGTGTATTAAAATGTTTTAAAAAAATGAAAACAGACATTGTTCCTTACAAACCCGGTGATTATAAAATCCTGACAAATATCTGGGAAAAGGCCGGCCTGCCCTATAAAGACAAAGGGCGCGACAGTCGTGAACGTATTGAAAAGGAAATTAAACTGGACTGCAATCAATTTCTGTTTGCCGTCCATGACGGAGAATACATCGGAGCTATCCTGGTTACCCATGACGGACGAAAAGGATGGATCAACCGGGTGGCTGTTTTACCGGAATACAGACATCACGGTATAGCACGCAAACTGGTGGAAGCCGGTGAAAATTGGCTTGATGGACAGGGTATCGGGATTTATGCCTGTATGATAGAAGATTACAATAACGATTCTTTTGAAGCTTTTAAAAAAATGGGATACATCCCTTTCGAAGGCATGCGCTATCTGACAAAGAGAAAATTTCCTGAAATTTGAGTTGATGCGGATTTTCGCAGATTGGTTATGATTGGATCAGTGTTTTATCTGCGTTGATCTACGTCAACTTTTCAGACTCCGGAAGGTGTTCACCCCACGTATTAAATCCCCACTTCTTTCTTCAGCATATCCGTCCATTTTTTAATCCGCTCGTCTGTGAGTTCAGCTTGGCGGTCTTCGTCAAGGGCAAGCCCGAAAAACTGATCTCCTTCGGCACCGTCGGAGCCGGTAAAGCGATATCCTTCCGTAGGCCACTCACCGATATGAGTTGCACCGGTTTTTGCCATTTCTTCTTTAAAAATGCCCAGGGCATCCACATAATGGTCAGGATAAAGCACCTGGTCGCCAAGTCCGAAAAAGGCAACCTGTTTTCCGGAAAGGTCTGTGTTTTCAACAGCCCGGAAAAAACGGTTCCATTCATTGTCATCCTTGACATCAGTCCAAAGTTCAACTCCCACAGTTGACCCACCTAAAATGATCAGGTTATAATTTGTAATTGTTGAAACATCAAAACCGGCCACATCAAAAATATCAATCTGATCAGGCGGAAACAGGGCATAAACCTTACGGGCTGCACGCTCTACATTGCCCCCTTTACCCCAAAAAAGCAATAAAACCTTTTTCATTTCTGTAAAATTTATTTGCCCGTAAAATTAAAACTATTTACAATCTATTTTAGCCCGGTTAATTTTTTTTCATCAACCTGTTTTCCAACTTGTTCATAAATCAGGCTGGCTGACACAAATGACTCTTTCACAAGCAAAACCATTGCCGCCAATGCGGTAATCACTGCCACAATCATTAAAGAGAAAAGCAGATATTCGGATAAAGGATGCATTGCGATGGTCAATCCGCCCAGCAAACTGCCCAAAAGTATCAGTCCGGAAGTAATATATAACAGTGATAAAGACCATTTAAACAGGCCCAGACGGTGATGTTGACGATTCATAAAATTACCATCATATTTCATATTCCGGGCAAAAAGGTTAATGGAGCAAAAATGATCCCTATTTCGGATATGTTGATCATCCCGCTCATCTTATTATTGTTTTTTCCAACCCACCAATTGGGTTGCATTGTTTAAGGCTTGATACATAAAATCAACTGCGGCCTCCTGCTGTTTGTCTTTGTTCAGTCCTGCTAACGATTTCCCTTCCAGCACCTGTCCCGTCCATTCATGGGTATGCCAGCGCCCCGGTGAATTACTCCCCGGCTTGTCTTCATAATTGATCCCCTCTTTTTTCCATGCAGTCACATAAAAATAAGGATTGTTGTAATAATGATCAGCTACTGCCAACCCGATGCTGACAGAACCCGTCGCTTCCCCGTTTTCAAAAATAAGGGGGATATAGCTTCCTTCGTCAAAATGGTGGGGCCAGACCAAAACGGGGGAAGCTGTATCAAACTGCTCAGCAAAATGGGTCAAAACCAAATGTCCGTTGGTGCGGTAACCGGCAAGTTCCGCAAAAAGATCGGGTTGATCCAGTTTGTAAACACCTCCGTTTTCCACATCATGGGGGGGGATTTCAAAATGGATTTTGTCTGTCAGGGCCCGGACATCCACTCCCAGTTCCCGGAGTTGGTTTTTCAGCCAGGTCAGCACTTCCTGTTTTGTTTTTCCGTTCATTTCCACCGATCCAAGCTCATTCAGGTCGGTATCCGTAACCATCAAAACCAGCGCAGGGTAATGAAGGGCAATCCGCAACTCGGTACTGACAGATTTGATGGGTCGTCCGGCCAGCAGGTTTTTTTCAGGCACCCACATGGCACTGGTATGGCTATCGTCGGCTTCTTCGCTGATGAGGTGTTTGCCGGCATAAGCAATAAATTGCGCGGCATGGTGCAGTGTGTTTGAGGCTTTTACCAAATCATCAAACCGGTTGACCGTTAGTTCTTTCCAATTATTTTTATTCATTCTGTTTTTTTATTTGGATTATATTTTAAAAAGTGTATTGGTAAAATAATTTTTACTGTCAGTAAAATGGGAAACCAACTCCAGTCCTTGTGACGCACCCAGTTTTTCCAGTTCACGGAGGCTGTATTTTTTTGAAATCTCGGTATGAATGAGTTCATATTTCTTAAAGTTTATTTCCCGGTTTAAATTGGAAAAATAAACACGCTGATCTTCCTGTGAAATCAAAAAGCTAAGCACCTCGCCCGATTCGGGCTCATAATAAGTATAATGTTTAAAGCTGTCAATGTTGAAATCAGCACCCAGCTCACTGTTCATCCGGGTTAAAAGGTTCAGATTAAATGCAGCGGTAATCCCGTTCTTGTCGTCGTATGCCAGGGTGATCACTTCGGGGTCTTTTTTCAGGTCAACACCCAGTAATAACAGATCGCCCGTCTTACAATTTGCAACAAACCGGTACAGGAATTCAGCGGCTTCATTCAAGTGGAAATTGCCGATGTTGGAGCCGAGAAACAGGGTAATATTCCGATTTTGGTTAAAACGGTCCATTTGCTGAAGCGCACCAAAGTAATCGTCATGAATGGGATGAACCTGCAAACCGGGGAATTCATTGCCAAGGGCAGAAGTCAACTCGTTCAGAATATGATCTGAAATATCAACGGGATAGTAAGTAAACTCAATGCCTTCATCAAGCAAATGCCGGATCAGGAGTTTTGTTTTCAGCCCGTCACCGGTACCAAATTCGATGAGATTAAAAGGGGCATTAAAAGCTCCGAAGGCCTCACAAATTTCTTTTCGTTGTTCTGCAAATATTTCAAACTCGCTACGGGTAAGATAATATTCGGGCATTGCCATAATCTGCTGGAAAAGGCGGTCGCCTTCCTCATCATAAAAATATTTGGATGGCAATGATTTATGTTCCGTATCCAGCCCGGCAATCACATCGCGGGCAAAAGGGGTGAGTTGTGTTTTTATTGTTTTCATTTTTATAGATTTACAACAGTGCCGGATCGGTTGCAATTTCCAGCAAGGCCGGGCCCGGATGTGAAAACAACTTTTGCATGGCGTCATCCAATTGATCGCATTTGCTTACTTTCAGCCCCAGGGCACCACATGATTCGGCATAAACAGCAAAATCAGGGTTCACAAGTGCGGTTTGCCACACTTCAAAATTTCCCGATCGCTGTTCCTTTGATATTTTTGCCAGTTCATTGTTGTTTAGCACAATGACTTTTACCGGCATCTTGTATTTTACAAGGGTTGTTATTTCAGCCAGATACTGGCACAGGCCCCCGTCGCCGGCAACGGCAACCACAGGCCTTTTGTTTCCCACGGCAGCCCATGCCCCCATGGCAGCAGGCAGGGCAAAGCCAATAGAGCCGAGATAGCCCGACATGAGGAAAGTGTTGTTTTTACTTTCGTAATAGCGGCCGAACGAGTAAGCATTGTTTCCCACATCAACGGTCATCACAGCATTTTCAGGGGCAAACCGGTTCAAGGCATCAAAAACGTGGATGGCACCGAGCCCTTTTTTTCGGTATTCATTTAAACGCTTTTCCTTTTCATTCCGCCAGATATTCCACCGACCGGCAATCTCACCGGTTTGGTCAACCGTATTGGTTTTCCCGCTCAATTCTTTGTTCAAAACGTCAACGCTGACAGACAATTCACCAAAAACCTGCACATCCACTTTGTGGAATTTTGCCAGTGCCAGCGGATCGAAGTCAACCTGGATAGTTGGCTTTTTATCGGTAATGCCTGTGTGATTTGAAAAAGAAGCTCCCAGCACGATGAGCAGATCCGACTCATTCATAAAATGGGATGCTACAGGAGTTCCGCTGCGTCCCAGGACACCTCCGGCGAGGGAGTGGCTGTCGGAAATCTGTCCTTTGGCTTTGAAAGTAGTCAGCACCGGAGCATTCAGCATTTCTGCAAAATAAATAATAGCAGGCATATTGAATCGGGCGCCATGACCCACAATGATCACCGGCCTTTTGCTTTTTTTTATCAGAGCAGTTGCCTGCCTGACACTTTTCTCAGGCGGGGCAATATCAAAAGATGTAATCCGCTTGTCAGGGGTTTGGGCTTTTTCTTCCCCTGCCGGGATAGTTTGTATTTCATCGGGGAAAGTAAGATGCGAAACATCCCGGTTGATCAGGGCATGTTTCATGGCCAGGGCCATCAGTTCGCTATGCTTGCTGTCGCGCTCAACACGATGGTTGAAATATGCCACCGACTGAAAAGCCTGCAACAGGTCCACTTCCTGAAAATTACCTGTACCGACAACCTGTGTTGCCACCTGTCCTGTTAATGCCAGCAAGGGGGCACGGTCAACTTTGGCATCCCACATACCGGTAAACATATTGGTAGAACCCGGCCCGGCGATGGCAAAACAGGCTGCCGGCTTTCCCGTGAGTTTGCCATAAGCGGAAGCGGCAAATGCCCCCGCGCCTTCGTGACGGATGCCGATGTATTTTAATTTTCCTTTCCCCTCCTGTCGGCGCAAAGCATCCGCCAGTCCCAGGTTTGAGTGGCCGACCATCCCGAAGACCGTATCAACCCCCCAGTTTACCATGGTTTCGGCCATGATGTCCGAAATGGTGAGCCTGTGTTCTTTTGGGGTTTCAAGTGCTACAAATACGGCATCTCCTTCTATTTTAACCGGATAAGGTTCCACCCCATCATCAAAACCGGGGGCTTTGCCCGTGCAGGGATGATAATCCCATCCATGCCACGGACACCTCAACAGGCCTTTTTCAATGCTGCCTTCACCAAGCGGCCCGCCCTGATGCGGGCATTTGTTGTCGAGGGCACAGATTTCACCTTGATAATGGGTCAGACAAATTTCTTTGGTTCCGGCATGAACCGTCATGACACGGCCTTCGACAAGAAAAGATTTGTTATTGAGTACTTTATACCATTGTTTATCTTTCACTTATGTTGTGTGTTTGGAATGAAAAAATATTATGTGTTCAATTGTAGTATTTTAGACGACAGCCACGATGTTTCCTTACAAAATTACGGATTCCCTACTTTTGGACAAAATTTTTTATATGGACTTTTACTCCAATATGGTGCTGCTGGGTTTTCTTGTCATCATGGGATTTTTCCTTGCACTCGACCTTGGAATATTTCATAAAAAAGATCATGAGATTGGTTTTAAAGAAGCGGCAATATGGACAGGAATATGGATATTTCTGGCCCTGGTTGCTTTTGTATTGATTTATTTTTTCGGTAACGAGATACATGGCATGAAAAACCTAGAAGAGGTAAAAGCAAAAATTCAGGAATACGGCCATCCCATTGCAAATCAACTGCAAGGTGTTTCCGATGCACAGGCCGTAAGCATTTACCGGAAAAACCTGGCCTTTGAATTTCTGACCGGCTACCTTGTTGAATATTCCCTTTCCATTGATAATATTTTTGTTATCATCCTGATATTTTATTCTTTCGGCATTGAGAAAAAGTATTATCACCGGGTACTGTTCTGGGGAATATTGGGTGCTGTGGTCATGCGGTTTTTATTCATCTTTCTCTTTTCGGCGCTCATTCACCGGTTCGAGTGGATTTTGTTGTTGTTCGGACTGTTTCTCATATTTACCGGGATCAAGATGTTTGCTGAACGGAATAAAAACAAGAAAATTGACACAAAAAACCATCCGGTTATCCGGTTTACAGCCCGCTATTTTGCTGTGGACAAAGATTATACCGGCCATAATTTTTTTATCCGAAAAAACGGAAAACTGTTTATCACCAGTTTGATGATTATTTTGCTCATTGTTGAATTTTCGGATGTGATCTTTGCCGTGGACTCCATTCCGGCCATTTTTTCCATCACCAAAGACCCGTATATTGTTTATTTTTCCAACATCTTTGCCATCATCGGGTTACGTTCGCTTTTCTTTTTACTGATCAATGTTATGAACAAATTCCGTTTTCTTCATATCGGGCTATCACTGCTCCTGGTTTTTGTGGGTGTAAAAATGTCGCTGCCGTTTCTTCCATTTACCAAAGGTTTTCATATTTCAACACTTCATTCGCTTTATATTATCCTGGCCATCCTTGCGGTAAGTATTCTTGTCTCGGTGATTATTCCGGAGAACAAACGGCAAACAGAAATTAACCACTGATAATAAACAAGGGCAGATCAATTTTATAAACAAAGGCATCTTTTATTAATTTCGCAGCGCTTTTTTATGGCTGTATATCAGCGTAAATATCAACAACGTAATTATGGGATACGAATTCGGAAAAATCGAAAAGAAGTGGCAGAAATTCTGGAAAGAAAATAAAACTTTTAAGGCCTATAACAAGTCGGACAAACCCAAATATTATGTCCTTGACATGTTTCCTTATCCTTCCGGTTCCGGTCTGCATGTGGGCCACCCCCTTGGTTATATTGCTTCCGATATTTATGCACGCTACAAAAGACACCAGGGATTCAATGTCCTTCATCCCATGGGGTTTGATGCTTATGGCCTTCCCGCCGAGCAGTATGCCATTCAAACCGGAACACATCCTGAAGTTACGACCCATAAGAATATTAAGCAATACCGGCGGCAACTCGATCAAATCGGCTTTTCTTACGACTGGGACCGCGAGGTAAGGACAAGTGACCCCCATTATTACAAATGGACACAGTGGACCTTTATCCAATTGTTCAAATCGTGGTACAACAAGGATACCGACAAAGCCGAAAGCATTGAAAAACTGGTTGCAGCATTTGAAAAACACGGGAACAAGAACATCAATGCTGCCTGTGGCCCGGTTGAACCTTTTACTGCTGAAAACTGGAATAGCTGGAACGAAAAGGCACAACAACAGGTTTTGATGCATTACCGCCTGGCTTACCTCTCGGACACCTTAGTCAACTGGTGCCCTGCCCTGGGAACCGTGCTGGCTAACGATGAAGTAAAAGAAGGCCTGTCAGAACGGGGAGGCCATCCGGTTGAAAAGAAACTGATGAAACAGTGGTCGTTGCGCATTACAGCTTATGCCCGGCGGCTGCTTGAAGGGCTTGAAAAAATTGACTGGTCGGACAACCTGAAAGAAATGCAGCGCAACTGGATAGGCAGGAGCGAAGGAGCGATGGTGAGGTTTGGCCTCTCCCCGACTCTCTCCAAAGGAGAGGGAGCAGATACACTTAAAGAATATCTTGACAATAAAGTTTTTCATGAAAAGCCAGATGGTGAAGTCGTGACCACTCCATCCACGGTTGGGGAGGGCCGGGGAGGGGCAATCCCTGTCTTCACCACCCGCCCCGACACCCTTTTTGGTGCCACTTTCATGGTTCTTGCCCCTGAGCATGAAATGATTGACAGGATTGCCACAACTGAACAAAAAGAGGAAGTTGAAAAATACGTTGCCCGGGCAAAAAACCGCTCTGAACGGGAACGAATGACGGAGGTAAAAACCGTTACCGGTGTATTTACCGGGGCTTATGCCATCAACCCGCTGAATGGAGAGAATATCCCCATTTGGACGGCAGATTATGTCTTGTCAGGCTATGGAACCGGTGCCATCATGGCAGTGCCGGGCCACGACAGCCGCGACTTTGCCTTTGCCCGGCATTTTCATCTGCCCATCATTCAGGTTGTTACTAAAAAAGGGGAAGAGCCGACCGATCCTTCTACCTGGGACGACAGTTACGATTCAAAAGAAGGCTTCATGATCAATTCAGGCTTCTTAAACGGAATGACTGTTACCGAAGCCATCAGGGCTACTATTGACAAACTCGAAGAAACGGGTATTGGTTATGGCAAGATCAATTTCCGCCTGCGCGATGCCATTTTCAGCCGCCAACGTTATTGGGGAGAACCTTTTCCGGTTTACTACAAGAACGGAATACCTTACACCCTGGATGAAAGCGAGCTGCCTTTAAAATTACCACCGGTTGATAAATACCTGCCCACAGAAAGCGGAGAGCCTCCGCTGGCCCGGGCAAAAAACTGGAAAACCAAAGAAGGCTATCCGCTGGAGACCAACACCATGCCCGGTTTTGCAGGATCAAGTGGCTATTACCTCAGGTATATGGACCCGTGGAACGACAAAGAATATTTTTCAAAAGAAGCCAACGAATACTGGCGCGATGTTGACCTTTATCTCGGAGGTGACGAACATGCTGCAGGCCACCTCATCTATTCCCGATTCTGGAACAAATTTTTATATGACCTGGGACTGGTCTGTGAAGATGAACCATTCAAAAAACTGATCAATCAGGGAAAAATACAAGGACGTTCAAATTTTGTGTATCGAATACAAGGGACAAACCGGTTTGTGTCCTATAATTTACGAAAACAATACCAAACCCAGGCATTGCATGTGGACATAAATCTGGTTGACAACGATGTGCTCGATACGGAAGCTTTCAAAAAGTGGAGGCCCGAGTTTAAGGATGCCGATTTTATTCTGGAAGATGGTAAATACATCTGTGGTTACGAAGTGGAAAAGATGTCCAAGTCAAAACTCAACGTCCAGAACCCGGACGAGCTCATTCAGAAATATGGTGCCGATACGTTGCGTTTGTACGAAATGTTCCTGGGCCCGCTTGAGCAGGACAAACCGTGGGACATCAAAGGAATTGAAGGTGTTTACAGGTTTCTGAAAAAATTCTGGCGGCTTTATATTGATGAAAATGACAAGTTGGTTGTTACAGATGAAAAAGCCACAGATGATGAACTGAAAGTTCTTCACAAAACCATCAAAAAGGTACGCGGGGATATCGAACGGTTTTCATTCAATACCGGGGTAAGTGCTTTTATGATTTGTACCAACGAATTGTCGGATATGAAATGCCACAAACGTGAAGTACTTGAACCGTTGGTTGTGTTACTTGCTCCGTATGCCCCCCACATTGCCGAAGAAATATGGGAAACACTGGGAAATAAAGGGGGCATCAGTCATGTTACGTTTCCTGAACATGAAGAGAAATATCTGATTGAAGATACTTTTGCCTATCCTGTTTCGTTCAACGGAAAGACACGTTTTAAGCTGGAACTGCCTGCGGATATGCCTGTTAATGAAATTGAGAAGGCCGCCATTGAAGCCGGAGAAGCCCAAAAATGGATTGAAGGAAAAACCGTCCGCAAAGTAATTGTTGTTCCCAAAAGGATTATCAATGTGGTGGTGGGATAATACTGTTCTGGAACCTTTTTACCACCGGGCCTTAAATCCCCTGGTATCCACATGAATATCCCAGGTGTGGGCCGATGTTTTTTTATATTTTCCCAATCCGCCAATCAGGTAATGATATTTAGGGTTTTTGTCCAGGGAATCAATAATATCCCTCATCACAACTGCGTCTGCCATATCGGCTTTACCATCACGGTTTAAATCATCAATTGCATTGTCATGATTGGTATCAACATAAATATCTGCTGCATCCCCGTATATATGCCTGCTGTAAATGCCTCTGCCAATAGATGCATTGTAATAAGGTGACCGGTATCCACTCATAATAAACAATGTATTGACAGGAATTCCTTTTTTGTTCAGTTCTTCAAGCAATAACTCAAGTTTGATGAGGAGCTTTGGATTAAGCACCATATATTTTGGCCAATGGCCGGGTTGTTGCTTGCAAATGAATTGCTTTAAACGAAAATGGGGGCTTATCAATAAATCCTCGTTAGCCTGTGTTACTTCAATAAACCCCCGGGGTTTTTCATAAGCCGGATTGTTACGGTAAAGCTTTTCAGGATATTTCCCAATGTGGTAACTGTTCAGGTATTCACCCTTTTGTTCAGAAGCAGGAACCATGACAAAAATGTTCAGTACCATTTTTTCCGGTTGGTTGTTGTGCAATACGATCAGTTCATGATTGCCTTTTGTAGATGGGGCTACATATTCCCAGTGAAACCTCATCTTTTCAATAAGATGACCTTCTGAATATTGTATAACAAGCTGATCGCTTTTTTTGCCCTCTGCATTTATCCTGATTGTATCGCCTGGTAAAACAAAAACAATAAAGCGGTTAAAATGGATTTTTACCCCGTCCACTTTAACATTAAAACCGGCAAGTCCCGGGTTGAAGCCAAGCAACGAGAAAACAGCGCCTATTAATAATAGTATTAAAACCGGTTTCTTTTTCATTAAATTCAGTCGTTAACTTTATCTCATTAAAAAGATACTTTTCCCGGGCATCTTCCCTACTGTGTCTTCTTACCTTCCCACGGTTTATCAAGCGCTTCCAGTACGGCATTATCCCTGTCATAGACATCCTCGTCAAAAAATATCAAATCATTTTTATCAGCACCGGCTGTCCAGTAAAAAATATAAATATCAATGGGGTTCGGAAAGTTGACCCGTGTTGTTTTTTTTGATGCCAGTATTTCATTGATTTTGTCCATATTCCATACATCAGGCTCATCCATCAGGTTCATAAGTAATTCCCATTTATTTTGCAGGCGGATACATCCGTGGCTGAAATTCCTTTGTTCATGGCTGAATAAACTTTGTCCGGGCGTATCGTGAACATAAACCGAATACTTGTTGGGGAAAATGAATTTTACCAGGCCGAGGGCATTGTGCGGGCCAGGCTCTTGCCTGACAGTAAACGGGAAATTGTTCTTTGAATAGTTGCTGAAATCTAGTAACGCCGGATTTAATATTTGTCCATCCCTGTCTATAATCACCATATTTTTTTCTTTAAGATATCCCGGGTCCTTCTTAAGTTTTGGCAACGTTTCTTTTGTAGCTATAGAGTATGGTACCGTCCATGTTGGGTTGATTTCGAAATAAATCATCCTGGAGTTGAAAATGGGGGTTTCATGGTATTTCCTGCCAACAATGACCGGAGAATAAAAAACAACTTCTTCATTGGTTATTCGCCGTAAGTTAAACCCGGCAATATTTACTACCAGAAAATCAGGATCAAATTTGTGCATAACCCAGCGGGCCCTTTCCATATTTACCCGTAACCTGTCTATATGATCCTGAACCGGAATATTCATACGGGCAAGGGTCTTTTTTCCAACGACCCCATCTTGATTGAGGTTATACCTGAACTGAAAATGCTTAACAGCATTTTCCAATTCCTGATCAAAATAATTTTCATTTTCAGAAATAGGGAATTGAGACAAATCACCGGTAACCATTAAACGTTTTCGTATGGCAGTGACCCTCTTATCGGTCATTCCTTTTTTTAGTGCCTTACCTTCGGGAATAGTTACCCATCCGCCATTCCCGGCAATACGCCGATACCTTTTTAATCCCTGCTTTAATCCCTTATACATAAAATTTTGGGGGAGTATCGAATCAAATAAAACAGGAAGTCTGTGGGTAGCCATTGTTAACGAAAACAAACTATCGGGATTTGGTGGCGGAGGATTTGCAGGGATGTTCCAGCTTTTACGGAGAGCCGACTGGTGTACTTTCCCATATAGAAGATGGTTTGCATAAAGTGAAGCCGCATCGGTGAACAACAAATCCAGATCAGCATATAATTCAGGATCAACTTTGTTTTCATCTATTTGCTTCATGATTGTTTCAATTTTCTCAAGATGATAATCTTCGGGCATTAGCCCTTCATCGTAAGAAGACCTTAAAATGTCCAGCATGTCCTGTCTGTTCTTTTTATCGGTCCATGCCGGTTTAAAATCATGATTGAGATAAAACGCAGGAAGATTCGTCTGATTAAAAAGCCGGATGCCTTCAATGGATAGTCCGCCATGTTGCTGTCCATACTCTATTTTGTTTTGGATGATTTCTTCTGTTAAGTTATCCTGAGGGAACACCGAAAAATTTGAAAAGATCAAAATAGCAGAGAATAAAACAGCAGGGATTAAAATATTATTTTTCATTAATTTTTAAGTTTTGATATAATAATAGTAGAAAAGGCAAAAATAGTGTATAATTGAGTAAACAATTTAAAACGGAAAATACGAAAACGGAAAATACGAAAACGAAACAGCCATATACATATCTGCCCCATAATATTTGCATCCGGCAGCCGAAAAAAAAGAAAGGTATTTGTCAATTGTTTACTTTCGCCGCTGCAATATTTTTCCCTTGTAACTGATTAATGGGGAACCATAAATAAATCAAACCTTGATATCCGATCAGCGTGCTCTTATTTTTCAAATATAATACATTCCGGCTGACAGGCAGGTCAATAGCCTTCGTTGTGATGGCTTTACTGCTCTGTCAGTACGCCATTGCACAGGACATCCTCATTAACCGGGCTTTCATTTCAGGTGAACATTTGGGCTACAAACTGAATTACAGTTCTTCGCTTGGCGAGTTCAACGCCGGAATGGCTGATGTTGACGTGGGCATCCTGAAAAAAAGGGATACAGTTAACGGACAGGTACGCACCCTTTATCATATTACCGGAACCGGGAGTTCAAACCGGTTTTTTGATTTTTTTTATAAAGTCCGCGATCACTTTGAAACTTTTGTGGATTCGGCAACACTTTTACCGGTCCGGTTTATCCGGCAGACGCATGAAGGCCATTATATTTTTAATGATGATGTAACGTTTGACCGGGAAACCGGTACGGCCGTTAGCCGGCACAAACAAATCCCTGTTCCCGATAATGTCCATGATATCATTTCATCCGTTTATTTTATGCGTACCCTCAACCTGGATGATTTTGGTACCGACAGCACCTATTATTTTAATTTTTTTCTTGATGATTCGGTCTATCATTCGGTTGTCAAGGTTTTAGGCCGTGAGTTATTAGAAACCAAATGGGGGCTGATACCCTGCCTGAAGTTAAAACCCATGGTGGCCACCGGGGAAGTGTTTGCCAAAAAATATCCGGTTACCATGTGGGTTACCGATGACAGCAACCACATCCCCGTAAGGGCCGAAGCCAGGATCATTGTGGGGGCGGTAACCATGGAACTTACCGGTTTCAGCGGGTTGAAAAACCCGGATGGTTCGGTACTGAACTGGAAAACAGGGAATGCCAGATAAAATATATTATCTTGCGTGCTTGTTTAAAGCTTAACATTTCTTAACACATTCCGGCATTATGGTTGCTGAATGAAATATTGAAATCCAAAAACATTCACTCATGAAAAAGATACCTATTCTCTTTCTTGCTGTTATCCTTGTTGTTTTCATCAGCGGTTTTTTACTTGCCCCGCAAAATACTGATTACAACAAACAATGGACAAAAGTTGAATACTATGTTAACCGGGGGCTTCCCCGATCAGCCATTCAGGTTGTTGACAGCATTTATCAAAGCGCCTTGTCCGAAGGCAACCACACGCAAGAGCTTAAGGCACTGATTTATCGCGTCAGCCTGCAAAGCCGTTTCCGGGAAGACCATCTGTTGAACGCCATCGGGACTTTTGAAAAGGTGCTGCCTTCTTCAACCGTGCCCGAAAAACAGATATTACATTCGCTGCTGGCTGAACTTTACCAATGGTATTACCAGCAAAACCGTTGGCAGATCAACGAAAGGGGAACTGTGTCGGGTTTTGAACAAAAGGATATCCGTACCTGGGATGCCGTGCATTTCAATATCGTTATCAGGGATCATTACCTGGCCTCCGTTAAAGACCGTGATGCCCTCGAAAAGGTAAATCTTGAAAATTACAGCCCCATACTGGAGCATGCCGACTCGTCCGGTTTAACATTATGGCCCACGCTTTATGATATGCTTGCCAACCGGGTTTTGATGTATTATTCCACTTCGGATGCCGGCCTGGCCGGTATTGTCCCCACACAGCCGTTTGCCAATCCTGACCTGTTTTTACCGGCGAAAGAATTTGTCGGGCTGAAACCCGAAGGATCCGATACCACATCACCACAAAACCTCGTCCTGGGACTTTATGGACATTTACTGAATTTGCATATCGGACGGAACGATATACCGGCACTGGTTGACCTTGACCTCAGGCGGTTACAGTATGTTTATGCTCATTTCGTTCCTTCAGCAACAGCCGATACGTCTTACCTGAATGCCCTGACGGGGTTGTCAGACCGTTATCGTGACCGGCCTGAATTTGTTAAAATAGCTGTCCGGCTTGCTGCCCGTTATCAGGCAATGGGTGCTAAATACAACCCTTTGCAAGGCGATGAATTCCGCCGCGACCTGAACATTGCAGAGAAAATATGTAAGCAGGCCATCCAGGCTTTTCCCGATGCCGGTCAGGTTACGGAATGCAAAAACATGATTGCAGAGATCAACCGCAGGGAATACAACCTGCAAGTGGCCGATGCCGAACTATCCGGTAAGCCTTTCCTTTCATTTCTCAGGTTTAGAAATGTGAAAGCCTTATATTTTAGAGTTATAGAGCTTAATGTAGCTGACCTGCTTCTTCATCCCTCAATGGGAAATAATCGGGATGAGGTTCAAAAATTGTTAAAACAAAAACCGCTGAAACACTGGAATCAAATCCTGCCCGACACACAGGACCATCAGTCCCATACCACTGAAATCGTGGTTCCCGAACTGGGCAACGGACGATATATGTTGTTCGCTTCATCTAACCCCGGTTTTAACGATTTACAGGACATTGTTTATTATCCGTTTTGGATTACGGGTTTAAGTTATCTTATTAAAAATGACCCGCAGGACGGAAGCCCCGAACTATTTGTCAATGACAGGGAGACCGGACAGCCCCTTTCCGGCATTTTGGTAAAGGGATATAAAAAAGTTTACAACCACGAAAAAAGGGGCAACGAGTATCAGTATTTCGGGGAGTTTTCTACCAATTCCGAAGGTTTTGTAAAAGTCGGCCTGACAGACAAACAAAAACGCGGGCCCCTGGCCTTTTTGCTGGAGAGGGGATGCGACCAGTTGCTCACGTCGGGAAACAATTATTTTTACAGGCCTTCAAAAGACACAACCTGGCGGACAAAAACCTACCTGTTTACCGACCGGGCAATTTACCGGCCCGGCCAAACGGTTTATTTCAAGGGTATTGTTATTGACAAAAACGGAAACAACGTAAAGATAAAACAAGGATTTACGGCAGAGGTCAGCTTTTTAAATACCAACCGGAAAGAGCTGGAAAAAATTCAACTGACAACCAACGGGTTCGGTTCTTTCCAGGGGGCTTTCGTCATCCCAACAGGGGAATTGAACGGACAGATGAGGATACAGACAAAAACCGGGTCAGCTTCTTTTTCGGTGGAAGAATATAAACGGCCAACTTTTATTGTATCGTTTGACACCCTTGCCGGCAAATATAAATTTGGGGACACCATCACCGTTACAGGCAAAGCGGAAAGTTATACAGGCAGTTCGGTGATGAATGCGCAAGTTACTTACCGTGTTGTCCGGTCAGTCATGCCTGTTCCTTATTACGACATATACAGGCCATGGCCTTATGAAAAAGAAATTGAAGTGGCCAATGGCAGGATAACAACCGCTGATGACGGTTCGTTCAACATCCGCTTTACGGCCCGCCCTGCCGGGCGTTTTGCCGGGCGAAAAAACCTGCCTTGTCGCTTCACGGTGTATGCAGATGTAACCGACATCACGGGAGAGGTTCAACCGGGCACCACAACCCTGGCTGTCGGCCCGCAGGCACTTTTGCTAACGATTAATTCGGAGCCGGCGCTTAACCGGGAAAATGAAAAAGGAATCGTAATAGAGGCCAAAAATTTATCGGGGGCCCTGGTGGATGCCAACATTTCCTTATCCCTTTTTATACTTTCCCCGCCTGCCCAATTGCTGAACAAGCGATACTGGCCGCAACCTGATATCAACCTGCTGAGCAGGGAAAAATTCCGGGAACTGTTTCCGCATGCCGTTTATGGAAATGAAAATAAGCAAAAAAACCGGCCACGACAATCGGTCTATACCGGGAAAGCCGGATTTCACGGTACAACGGAAGTGTTGCAGGAAACCCTGGCTTCTTCCAAACCGGGAGAATACCTGCTCACGGCCACAGCCCTTACCGGTGACGGGGATACCATAAAAGCCGAAAAGTATTTTACGCTTTATTCCACACAAACAAAGCAATCGGCCGTGAACAATATTGAGTGGAGCACAGTAACCAAAAAGAAAGCCGAACCCGGCGAGGTTGTTCAACTCATTGTGGGTTCTGCCGCGAAGAAAACGAAGGTATATTACGAAGTGGTGAACGGTTCTGATGTGCCGCAGTCCGGATGGCTTACCGTTTCACGGAAACAAAAGGTCATTGATGTTCCGGTTAAGGAAGCCTACAGGGGAAACTTTGCCATCCATGTTTATTCCACCCGCTACAACCGTTTTTATCATGATTCATACCTTGTTGAAGTTCCGTTCTCCAATAAAAAACTGAACATCACCCTGGAAACCCACCGCGATTATCTCACCCCGGGAAAGAAGGAGGAATGGAAAGTAAAAATCACGGGGCCGCAAGGCGAAAAACTGGCTTCCGAATTGCTGGCCGGCATGTATGATGCCTCCCTTGATATCTTCAGGTCGAATAAATGGAACTTTCCATTGTATCAAAACAAACGGAACCGGCAGATATGGAAGTCGGGGTATTTCCGTGCCGGAATGTCTTCAAGATTGTATTCACGGCCCATGGATTATACCACCTCCAATCCGGTTTTCTATCCCGGGATCAACTGGTTTGGCTATGAACATTATTCAGGATATCCTATTTTGACTGAAAGGGCGCAAATGCGTATGCCCTTAGAGGGTGCAAAACAGCTCCCCGCCCGAAACGAACAGGAGCTGGAAAACAAACAGGAAGGCAACCCGGCACAACAACAACCCGAATTGTCAAAAACTGTTGAACATAAAAAAGTAACCATCCCTTTACGCACCAATTTTAACGAAACGGCCTTTTTCTACCCCCAACTGGAAACCGACAGCACGGGAAATGTGATGTTCGGTTTTACCACGCCCGATGCCCTTACCGAATGGAAACTGATGATGCTGGCTTATTCCAAAGACCTGAAAACCGGCATGCTGATTAAAATGATCAAAGCCCGTAAACAACTGATGATCATTCCCAACCTGCCGCGTTTTGTCAGGCAGGGCGATGACCTGGCTTTCAGTGCCAAGCTGGTTAATTCTTCCGGTCATCTGCTAACGGCAAAGGTTTCAATCGAATTTTATAACGCCATTACACTTCAAAAAGTTGACCTGTTTGAAAAAGGCGATAAAGCCGACCGGGAAGTAACACTCCGGTCCGGAAACAGCGGACTGATGCAATGGAACATCCATATCCCTGACGGAATTGAAATGCTGGCTTACCGTATCAAAGCCGTGTCGCCCGGATTTAGCGATGGCGAAGAACGGATGTTCCCTGTATTGACAAACCGGATGCTGGTTACCGAAACCCTGCCGTTGTATGTCAATGCCGATCAGACAAAAACATTTGTGTTCAAAAAACTGACAGAGAGTGAAACGAATGCCGAATCCTCATTGAAAAGCTACCGGTTTACCGTTGAGTTCACCTCCAATCCTGCCTGGTATGCCATTCAGGCCCTGCCTTATCTGAGTGAAACCAAAAACCATAACACGGGCTATTTGTTCCAACGGTATTTTGCCAACTCATTGTCGGCATTCATTG
>CAJVWU010000047.1 GCA_913009755.1 uncultured Bacteroidia bacterium | reverse complement strand
TGTTATGATTACCCTGTCAAAACAGCCCAAGGTGCCATTGATTTTATTCTTGTATGTTTTTGTAAGTAATTCCATGTCTCAAAGATGCAAAAAATCCCTGTTTGGTTGTGGCTTGTCCACGTTGGGTTAGTAGTTTAGGGTTATAATACCAATATACGATTTATTTAGAAACATTACAAAAGAGTATGGAAAAAATGACAGGGAGGTAATGAAGGCTCTATTGAATGCTGGCCGGCCTCAGATTTGCATTAAAAAAGGAACCAGATTGTCGTCGCCCGACAGCCCAAGTTTTTTGCGCAGCCGGTAGCGGGTGGTCTTGATACCGCCTTCTGACTTGAATGTGATGGCGGCAATTTCTTTGGTGGTAAGGTTAAGTTTAAGGAGAGCAGCAGTTTTTATCTCGGTGGAGGTCAGGTCGGGGCAGGTTTCGAATAGTCTGGCGTAAAATTCCGAGTGGATATTCTTAAATATTTTGTCAAATTCGTTCCAGATGTTTTGCTTGGTATGGGTTTCCAGATCACGGATGATCTCTTTGGTGTTTTTAACCATTTTGGGGTTCGTATCCGCAGAACTGTTAAACCCTTCCAGCTTTTCAATGATCCCGGAGATGGTTTCATTCATCCTTATCATCTCCAGCGCTTTGGAAGCCAGTTCACGGTTTTTGGATTCCAGTTGTTCCTTTAGCAGTTGTTTCTCTTTTTCAGCAATTTCGTTTTCCTGAGCGTGAATGATCTTTTCCTGTTCCAACAGCTTTTGCTGCCGCTTGAAAGCGGTTGACTTATACCGGAACATAATGATCAGCAGAAAGATCACGATCAGGAATACAACCAGCAAAACGATCAGCATAATATTTCTGTTCCGTTCCACTTTCGCTCTTTCTTTCAGCAAGGCGATGTCCCTGTCTTTCTTTTCCGATTGGAATTTGGCTTCCACCTCGGCAAGCATCCGTTCTTTTTTAGAGGTGAACAAACTGTCTTTAAGCACATCATACTTTTTTTGATATTCAAATGCTTTTTGATAGCCATGATTGAAAGCATATATATCAGACAGTTTTTCGTAAACAAAACTTAACAGGTTTGGATTGTCAATGTTTTTCGCCACTTGAAGTGTTTGTTTGGCAAGCTCAATGCCTTCGGGTTTTCCCTGCCTGTTCATGGCGTTGGCCAGGGACATGTTCGTCACTACGATGCCTGTTTTCTCATCGAACTTTTTAAACAAGGAAATTGCATGTTTTAACGATTGCTCTGCTTGGGCATATCTTCCCATTTCAATGAGTAATTCTCCGATTGACATTTCGGAGGAAGCAATATGCCGGTCCATTTTTAATGCCGTGCGTATTTTCAGCGCCTGCCGGTAATAGATCAGCGCAGAATCCGGCGAGCCCTTTGCTTTATGGGCACCGGCAATGGATGTCAGCGCATTGGCGATCACGACTTTGTTACCGGCATCTTTGGCTATGGCCAGCCCTTCCTTGAAATAGTTCATGGCCTTGTGAGCATCCCCCCGCTCAAGCAATGTTATCCCCATTTCCAGATAACACGTTGTCATTGTTGTTATTTTTCCCGTCTGTCTGGACAACTCAATGCCCTTTTTAAACATTTCTACAGCGCCAACATAGTCGCCGCTTGTGCGCAGACTGAATGCTTTGGCCAGATGCCAGAATGCAAGAGTGCCGGAGTCTGCAGCAGCTTCCAGTGGTTTTTTGGCTTTATCAAGATACTTGTTCGACAAACTGAAGTTGGACTTGTAATAATACACACGCCCCTGCCACATCAGGCTTTTGCCGATGCCTTCGGTATAGTCATTTGCCAGCGAGATGGTGTAGGCCTCCTGCAAGAACATCAGGGCTTTGTCATTGTCAAAACTGCAATAATGTTCGCCCAGTTTTAACAGGATGTTCACTTTGGCTGTATCGTCGGCCATTTCCATGACTTTCTTTTCCAGTTTAGAAAAGTTGTTTTCGGCTTCCGCTATCCCGGTATGGAAAAGCAATAGAAAAGACAACATGATGAAAACAGGATATGAAAAACGGTATTGTTCGGTAACTGTCTTTTTCATCCTTAAAAACAGAATGTTATTAATTTGGTTTTCACAAATTTATAAAAAAATGCAATACTCCGGATATTTCAAAAAAAATGTGTTCTTCTGCCCTCACTGTTTTTCCCTTATCCTTTCTCACTAATTTTTTGAAGCATCGTTTTATTGATAATCTGAATATGTTTCCCCTGAATTTTAATTACCTGTTCTTTGGCCAGATCGCTTAATAACCGGCTCACTGTTTCCCGGGAGGTATAAGCCAAATCGGCCAGTTCGTTTCTTGAAAGGGGAAGGTCATATTCGTCCGACCGATAAATTTCATTGGCAAAATAAAGCAGATTGCCGGCCATGCGGCCAAATACATGGCTTTGAACAAGTTTTACACAACGGTGAAATTGTTCCAGTTCGTTTTTACAAAGTTCAATAGTGATTTCATTAGAAAAATCAGTATTCAGCCGGAGCAATTGCTTAAATGCCACAATATCTATAAAACAAGCAGTTGTAGGTTCCACCGCCACTGCCGAATAGTGATTGACCTTGTCGCCCATAGTGGTCGGTAAACCCAGATAACAAGGCGCTTTTTTAATGCGTAATATCTGCGTTCGCTGAGGCCCTGCCATGATCAGCTTTACCATTCCACTTTGCAAATATATAATATTGGAAGACAAGGCACTTTGCTTGAAAATGGTCTCCCCTTTTTGAAAAACAACCTCCACACAACTTTGGCCTAATATATTTAATTCGGCATCTTCCAGATTTTCTGCCGCTTTGGATTTTAACAGACAGGTTGAACAGCTTACCGATTTCATCACCATATCATTTTAAAACAAAGTTAAAGTAAAATATGATTTAAATCACAAATTAATGAAATCAATATCACCGTCTCTTCCTTGGTTTAAAATTTGGAGTACGGTACTTTTATACTGTTAATTAAATAACATCAAATTAATTTAAAAGGAGGAAAAATAATGGCAAACAAAAAATTAACCTTAGCACTGTTTTCCGGAAGCGTGGACAAACTCACGGCTGCCGGTGTAATTCTTGGTGGTGCTGCCGCCGAAGACATGGATGTTGACATCTTTGTCCTGTTGCAGGCTGCATTTGCATTTAAAAAAGAAAATGCAATGGTAAATGACAGGGTATCCGAGATCACTGACAAGAAAGACGAATTCCTGGCTTCCCTGAAACGCCTGAACACTCCGCATTGGACTGAAGCTTTCCGCACAGCCAAAGAGATGACCAATGTAAAGATCCACATTTGCGGCTTTGCCGGAAAAGTATGGCATGGCGAAAAACCGGACGACTTCATTGATCTGGCCGATGATATCTGCGGCATTGGTGAATACATGACTTCCGCGGAAGAGGCAGATATTAACCTCTTTATTTAATCCGTTAAAACTTTAATTATGCCAGAAGCTGAACATGGAAGGGTTGGGAAAAAACATGATTAAAGGAATCATGAAACACAAAAACATTTCTTCTCCCGAAGAGTTGCTGAAGACAGCCGGAGAACTTGGCGTAGAAATATGCATTTGTGCAATGTCTATGGATTTGATGGGCTTTAAAAAAGAGGAAATGATTGATTACTCCAACTTATCCTATTACGGTGTTGCCACGTTTATTGCTGATGCCGGTGAAAGCAGTATTCAGCTTTTTATATAGTAAATAGAATGTTAAATTTTAAAAACAGAAATCATGAACACAGAAGAATTAACAGCATTAACAGTTGACAAATCGGTAGATGCCCGCGGAACTTCATGCCCGGGACCACTATTGGCTGCAAAAAAAGCCATCGGTCAAATTGAAAAAGGACAAGTTATGGAGGTGCTTTCCGCTGACGAGGGAACCCGTCGCGACATTCCAAAATGGTGTACCAAAAAAGGATATGAATACCTGGGAACACTTGAAGAAGCAGGATTTTATAAAATCTTTCTAAAAAAATAACAATGGCAGGTGGAAAAGTAAATAATAGCCCTAAGATTTTGGTTTTCTCAACGGAAAAAATCTCCGATCCGGCTATTGATATGGCCGGCCTTTTAAAGCTACACTATCCGCCAACTGTTTACACAATTCCTGTTCCCTGTTCCAGTGCAATAAAACCAAGATGGATTTTACATGCATTAGAGCAGGGGTTCGATGGGGTATTCTTAGCTGCCGATGGCACCGATTGTCCCTATGGTGAAACATGTACCGAAAAAACAGGGCAGTTGATGAATGTTACCCAGCAGTTAATGAAAGACAAAGGAATAGATCCTGCCCGTTTAAAAATGGCAGCCATTTGTTCGGTATGTAGTGAGCCTTTTGTAAAACATGTAAAAAGTTTTACCGAATATTTAAGTAAATCTTCAAATTAAATAGTATGCAGGAACAAATGAAAACATGGGAATACGATGTTCTTGTGGTTGGTGGTGGTATTGCGGGGGGCGAGTCAGCCCTGAACCTGGCAAAACTCGGCTATAAGGTTTTGCTTGTTGAGAAAGAACCCTCTATCGGCGGTAAAATGATTTTACTCAGCAAAGTGTTTCCAACCCTTGATTGTGCGGCTTGTATCACCACACCAAAAGTTTCGGAAATAGCACGAAATTCCAACATCACAATTTTTACCGGTGCCGAAGCCAAAAAAATAACCAAAAAGGGGGAACGTCAATTCGAAGCCATCATCCTAAAAAAACCACGTTATGTGGATGTTGAAGCCTGTACCGGATGCCAGTTGTGCGAAGAAGCTTGTCCCGTAAGTGTTTCTGATGAATATCAATACGGCCTTGTGGGACGGAAAGCGGCCTATATTCCATTTAATATTGCCAGTCCGCGTGCCGCGGTTATTGATATCGAAAACTGTATCTTATGTGGTGCCTGCGAACGGGTATGTCCTCCCAATTGTATTGATTTTACACAAATCGAAGAAGAATTTCTGGTAAAAATAAAATCGGTGGTGGTAGCTACCGGGTTTGATTTGTTCGACCCGCTGAAAATTCCACGCTACGGATATGGAACTTATAAAAACATAATTACTTCCATGCAAATGGAACGTGAACTGGCTCCTACCCGTCCTTTTAATACCATTTTGCGTCCGGGTGACGGCAAAATGCCCGATAACATTGCTTATGTGTTGTGTACCGGTTCACGCGATAAATCCGTGGGAAATCCGATATGCTCACAAATCTGTTGCATGTATTCCATTAAACAGGCTCAGTTGCTGATGGGTGCTTTGCCAATGGCTGATATTACAATTTATTACCTGCACATCCGGGCATTTGGAAAAGGATTTAATGAGTTTTATGCCCAGGCCCAGGATATGGGGGTTGAATTTATTAAAGGAAAAGCAGGAAAGATCACTGAAAAAGAAAACGGTAACCTGGTTTTACGTTACGAAGATATTGAAGCGGGAGTTGTGAAAGAAGCCGAACATGATATGGTAGTGCTTTCGGTGGGTGTGTTGCCTCATCAGGGCATCTCCGATGTTTTTGATAATCAAAAACTTGAACTTGACCCCTTTCATTTTATCAACCAATCGGATATCCTGGCAAGCCCGGCCAAAACAAGCATTGAAGGAGTATTTGTAGCGGGTACGGCATCCGGCCCGATGGATATTCCCGATTCGATTCTTTCGGGAGGTGCTGCCTCAGCAGAAACAACCAGTTATTTAAGGAGGGCTACATTATGAAACAAAAAATAGGCGTATATATCTGTCATTGCGGAGGAAATATCTCCGATTATGTGGACGTGGAAAAAGTGCGTCAGTCCATCGAACATGACGAGGGGGTTTCTCTGGCCAAGACGACCATGTTTGCCTGCGCCGATTCCAACCAAAAGGAAATGGTGGAGGATATTGAAAACCGAAAACTCGATGGTGTGGTGGTCGCATCCTGTTCCCCAAAACTACATTTACTGACTTTTCGCGCAGTGGTTGAAAGGGCTGGTTTAAACAAATACAATTATGTCCACGCCAATATCCGCGAACAGGTTTCCTGGGCACATTCCGACAATAAAGAAGGCGCCACCGAAAAAGCCATACAAATCGTAAAAGCAGCCATCGCAAAAGTCCGGTATGCCGAAGCATTGGAACCGATAAAAGTAAAATCTACCAAAGCGGTTGCAGTAATTGGCGCCGGAGTAGCCGGAATGCGTGCCGCCATTGAGTTGGCCGAAGCAGGTTCAGAAGTTTTCCTTATTGAAAGGGAATTTTTTGTGGGAGGCCGTGTTTCACAATGGGACGACCTTTGTATCACCGAAGAAACCGGAAAAGAACTTATTACCCGCCTGTATGACGAAGTAATGAAACACAAACATGTGACCCTTTTTACAGGTGCCGAAGTCATTGAAAATTCAGGTAGTGTTGGGAATTTTAATTTGAAAGTACAAATTACACCTCGTCATTTTAAACTTCATTGCAATAGTGGGGAATTGCAGAAAGCAATTGATGTTTGTCCGGTTGAAGTACCCGATGAATTTAATTTTAACATTACCAAACGTAAAGCAATTTTCCACAATTATCCCAGTGAATACCCGCAATTGCCGGCTATTGATTTGAAAAACTGTACCCGCTGTGGTGAATGTGAAAAAGTATGCAGCAACATTGACTTTAGCCAAAAAACTGAAAATCTTAATATAAAAGTTGGTTCCATTCTGCTGGCCACCGGTTTCGACCCTTATGAGCCCAAAAAAGGAGAATTCGCCTATGGTGAAATTGATAATGTAGTTACTTTTCCTCAGTTTAAAAGAATTGTGCATTATTGTGATGATAAACTGACCTATAATGGCAAAGAGATAAAACATATCGCATATATCTATTGTGTGGGCAGCCGGCAGGTGGACGGAGAAAACAAATATTGCTCACGCTATTGTTGCACGGCCAATATTCATACTGCCATTACCGTAAAGAAAAAATATAAAAACATACATAACTACCATTTTAACAGGGGGATAAGAACTTATGGCAAAGCCGAAATATGGTATGATGAATCATCCCGGCTTGGCGATATTTACCTGCAATCTTTTGAACATGACCCGCCGATCATAGAAAAGCAAGGTGACCGGACTATTGTCAAAATCAAAGATGTGCTTACGACCGATAAAGAGCTTGAAGTGGTTGCCGATCTGGTGGTTTTGGTTACCGGAATGGAACCGCGTAAAGATAATTCAATAAGTAATTTACTAAAAGTTCCCAAAGGAAGGGATAAATTCTTTAACGAAATCCACATGAAACTAAGGCCTGTGGAAACCGTTATTGACGGAGTTACCATTTCCGGAGCCAGCCAGGGGCCTAAAAATATCATGGAGTCCATGAATTCGGCACTGGCAGCCGCCACAAAATCTTTTGAACTGGTGGATTCCGGTGAACTGGAATTAGAACCTACAGTAGCCAAAGTTAATGAGAAAACCTGTGAATGGTGCGGAAAATGTGAAGAAGCTTGTCCTTACAGCGCTTTTGAAAAAATTGAAAAGGATGGGAAGTTCATGGCAAAAGTAAATTCTGCCGTTTGCAAAGGCTGCGGGATGTGCCTGCCCGTTTGCCCTGTAAATGCCCTTGAACTCATTGGTCTGACCGATCAGGAGGTGGAAAGTATGATTGATGCTTTAATTCCAACTATCTAAAACAATTTATCATGGAAGTTGAAAAAGGTAAAACGGCTAAATATTTAAAGGAAAAACGCCCTGTTCCAAAAGAAGTTACCGGGCAGTTGAAATATTATACAAAAACCAAAAAATTACTTCTCAATGCTTTGAAAGAAAAGGAGAAAACAGTTCCTCAACTTGCTGAAGAATTGAAACTCCCCAGGGATGAAGTGTTGTTTCAATTGATGAGTTTACTGAAATATGGTTTTGTGGAAACCGGTGAAATTGATGACATGGACGAGTATTTTTATTATAAAATAAAAAACGATGGCAAGGATAAATCCTGAGTTTACTGATGAACTAATAAAATATGGTGCATTTGATCCCAATGCCTGTTACAATTGCGGCAATTGTACGGCAGTTTGCACCCTGTCGGATGAAAATAATTCTTTTCCGCGTAAAATGGTTCGATACAGCGTGCTTGGCCTCGATGATGAGATTAAAGCTTCGCTTGATCCATGGCTGTGTTACTATTGCGGTGAGTGCAGTATTACATGTCCGAGAGAAGCTGACCCGGGAGAATTGATGATGTCCTTGCGCAGGTGGCTGATTTCAAAATACGATTGGACCGGCTTGTCGGGTTTGCTTTATAAATCACTGGCCGCTTCCATTTCAGCTTTTGTATTATTGGCTGCTGTCGTAATTTGGTTTGGAGCTTATTGGCATTTTAATCTTGAAACAGTCATGCACTACGGCCATTATTTCGAGATAGCCGCCATAAGCCTTGTGTTTTTGGCCATCTTACTTCCCAACATAATCTACATGTGGTGGCTGACAGTTTATAAACCCGGTATAAAAGCACCAATTTCAGTTTATATCAAAGCCATTGGCGAGCTGGTTGTTCACCTGTTTACGCAAAAGCGCACCCTTAGTTGCGACGATAATCAATTGCGTTGGTTCGAGCATTTTATTATGGTTTTAGGCTATCTCGGCTTATTGTTTACTACCGTATTCCTTGACTGGTTTTCTACCCAAAGCATGTTCATTATTGTATTGGGATATGTGGAGAGTGCAATCATTTTCATTGTAACCTTCGATTTTATAAGACGACGCATTCAAAAAGACAAGGAAATCAGCAAGCACTCACAACCCAGCGATTGGTTTTTTGTTATCTGGTTGTTCATGATGGGCTTAACCGCCTTTTTGGTGCGGCTTTTTATGGATGTAAATATCCTCGAAAATAATATCTGGATGTATCTTGTCAATTTAATTATACTTGTGCAATGGGCTCTTATTATTGTCCCTTTTGGTAAATGGACACATTTTCTATACCGTTCGTTTGCTATGTATTTTGCAAATCTCCATCGGGCAACATTGGCCAAATAAAATTTAAAGAATAATCAATTGTAACCGGGTACAATAAATTGTTTGCTGTGACAATTCTGATTGCAATCTGAAATAAATAATTTTACAATAATTATAATTTATAGCCTCTCAAAATAAACCTTAATATCCTTTTTATCAGTTATATAACCACAACAAGGCTTTATAATCTGTAATTTATTTTCTTTTTAAATAAAATTTGTAATAGCCTGTTAGCCTTTCTATTATAGATTTATGATTTTTGTCATAAAAAGCGATAAATCGTTATTATATTGAATTTCAATTACTAAACATTTTTAGCCAATCCTCCCTGAGATTGATATTTTAAATTCTTTGTTTTTAATTTTGTAGCTGTTAACATACATGAATGTACATATTTATATAATACATTGAATCAAACCGAATGAAAACAAGACGTCAATTTATTAAAATCTCAACGGCAGGCGCCGGAGTTGCTGCTTTGGGGTTGCATTCACTTAAAGTAAAAGGGCTGAACCTGCTTGGTGAGGAAAATACTGAGGAGCCTGTAAGTGATGAAGATATGACTGCAACCCCGACCTATTGTGAAGTTTGTTTTTGGAAATGTGCCGGATGGACTTATGTTGACAAAAAAGGGAGAATAAGAAAAATAATCGGCAACAAAAATGATCCGCACAGCAATGGGCGTATGTGTCCGAGAGGAACAGGAGGCCTCGGAATGTACAATGACGAAAACAGGCTGAAAACACCGCTTATCCGTGAGGAAGATGACAAAGGCCATCAGTATTTTCGTAAAGCTTCCTGGGATGAAGCCCTGAATTTGGTGGCAGCCAATATGAATAAACTCCGTAAGGAACATGGCCCGGAGTGCATGGCTTTGTTTGCACACGGAACCGGTGGAAAAATCATGAGTCATTTAATCAAAGCTTACGGTTCGCCCAACATTACGGCACCTTCTTTTGCACAATGCCGGGGTCCGCGCGAGGTGGGTTTTTTCGCCACTTACGGCGAAGGCGTGTTGTCTCCGGAACGGACCGACATTCGTGATACGAGATGTTTGGTGCTTATTGGCTCACACATCGGTGAAAATATGCACAATGGGCAAATCCAGGAGATGTCGGAGGCCATTGATAACGGGGCCACCATTATTACAGTGGATCCCCGCTACTCTACTGCTGCTTCTCATTCAAGATATTGGCTGGCCATAAAACCGGCTACCGATATTGCCCTGTTGCTGGCATGGATGCATGTAATTATAGAAGAAGAGTTGTATGATAAAGCTTATGTAGAAAAATACACGTATGGTTTTGGTGAACTGAAAGCACATGTTAAAGACAAAACCCCTGAATGGGCTTATGGAATTACCACCATTGAACCGGATGTAATTCGCCGGACCGCTCGCGAAATGGCCGGTGCTGCCCCTTCGGTAATTGTTCATCCCGGAAGGCACGTTGTATGGTATGGTGATGATACCCAGCGTTCCAGGGCCATTGCCATATTAAATGCATTACTTGGCTCCTGGGGACGTCGGGGAGGACTCTATAATCCTGAAAAAGTGCATTTACCTTCGTATCCGCATCCGCCTTATCCAAAACCTAAAAGATCGTGGCGTGATGCCTTCCCCAAAGGAAAATACAAACTGGCTTCGGAAGTATTGACTTCCGGTATTTGCGATGCAACCATTCCTAATCCTGAGTGGGATTGCCATTTGAGAGGTTGGATTGTTTATGGTACAAACCTGATGGCTTCTTTACCCGATCAGAAAAAAACACTACAGGCTATTCACAGTCTTGATTTTCTCGTTGTAATTGATACCATGCCCATGGACATTACCGGGTATGCCGATGTGATTCTGCCTGAATGTACTTACCTTGAGCGTTATGATATTTTGCGCGATTCCCCTCATCGGGAACCTTACCTGGCACTGCGAATGCCTGCCGCCAAACCCAAATACGAAACCAAACCCGGCTGGTGGATTGCCAAACAACTGGCTCACCGCCTGGGACTGGATGATTATTTCAAGTGGGATAATATTGAGGAAATGCTCGAATGGCAGTTAAAACAAAAAGGATCTTCACTGGAAGAGATGAAACGTATTGGCGTGAAAAAATTCCACAGGGAATACGATGATTTGTATAACCTGCAAAACCTGGAGGATTGTGAATTCAACACCAATACAGGAAAAATAGAATTGTATTCTACTGAACTGGAAGAGGAGGGATTTGATCCTTTTCCCGACTACACACATCATCCCGAACCACCCGAAGGATATTATCGTTTGAATTACGGACGGGCGCCTATGCACACTTTCAGCCGTACCGTTGATAACCATAATTTATGGGATTTGATGAAAGAAAACAAGGTGTGGGTTAATCCTAAAGTTGCCGATCTCTGGAACCTGAAAAACGGACAGGAGGTCTGGCTGAAAAATCAAGATGGTATCATTTCTATTTTCCCGATCAAGGTGAGAATCACCGAACGCATCCGCTGGGATTCCGTTTACATGGTCCATGGTTTCGGCCAGGACAACAAAAAATTAACAAGGGCTTACGGACGCGGAGCCAACGACACACATTTAATTTCAAAAGTTATGGAAGATCCCATTATGGGGGGTACCGGAATGAGGGGCAATTTTGTTACGTTTTTAAAAGAAGCTCCGGCAAATAACAGAAAGGAGGATAAAGCATGAGATATGCAATGGCTATTGATACCAATAAGTGTGTAGGCTGTGCCGATTGTGTGGTAGCCTGTCAAACGGAAAACAATGTCCCTCATGGTTTTTCCCGTGACTGGATTGTGGAGAATGTTGCGGGAACTTATCCGAATCTAAATATGAATTTCCGTTCCGAACGATGTAATCATTGTGATAATGCTCCCTGTGTGAGGTGCTGCCCCACCGGCGCAAGCCATATAGCTGAAGGAGGTATTGTTTTGGTAACCCACGACGATTGTATCGGTTGTAGTGCCTGTATTGAGTCGTGTCCTTATGATGCCCGGTATGTTCACCCGGATGGATATGTGGATAAATGCACTTTCTGTATTCAGCGCATTGATAAAGGACAAAATCCCGCCTGCGTAGATGTGTGCCCTACGCACTGTCTCCATTTTGGCGACCTCGATAATCCAAACAGCGAGGTGTCTCTGGCACTTAAAAACAGAAAGTGGTATGTGCTGGCTCCGGAAGCAGGAACCAAACCCCAATTATATTTTCTTACATAACAACCTCAAAAGATAATAACAATGAAGGAAGAATTGATAGTTAGCGGTCGTAATATCCCAGGCATTGATCCGTATTTAAATATGTGGCACTGGCAAATTGCGCTTTACCTCTTTCTCGGAGGACTGGCAGCCGGTGTAATCTTTTTTGCCGCTTATTTTGTGGTTCGTGGCAAAGAAAAAGAAATGCCTGCAGCAGTTAAGTGGGCCTCCATTATTGCCCCGGCTGCGCTGGTAATAGGCCTCGGAGCTTTATTTTGGGATTTAAATCATAAATTATATTTTTGGAAATTATACACAACCATACGTTTCACATCGCCTATGTCGTGGGGAGCATGGACATTGATGCTGATTACCCCTTTGTCAATGGTTTGGGTAGCGAGTTATATGAAAGAAATGTTTCCTAAATGGGATTGGAAACTCGGTTTCTTAAACAGTTTTGAAAAGTGGGTGATTAAAAACCGGATACCTTTTGCCTGGATAATGATGATTCTCTCCATTATTTTAGGCGTTTATACCGGAATCCTCCTCTCTGCATTTAATGCCCGTCCTTTATGGAACACTTCCATTTTGGGCCCGCTGTTTCTGGTTTCCGGATTTTCTACCGGACTGGCAGCCACCATGTGGATTAGCAGGGATGAACATGAACGGAAAGTTTTGAGTCGTCTCGACCTGATTTTTATCGCCGTTGAACTTTTTCTGATCATCCATCTGTTTATGGGGTTTATGGCCGGTACGGCAGTAAAACTGGAAGCCTTTAAATTGTTCCTGGGAGGCCCTTTTACCGTTAGCTTTTGGGTTTTTGTTGTTCTGCTGGGCCTTATACTTCCCGGCATTCTTGAAATTCTGGAATTATCAGGTTATCGCGTTCCCAGATGGGTACCCGCTTTCCTTATTTTATTTGGGGGTTTAATGTTTCGTTTTGTAATGGTTGAGGCAGGCCAGATTACCCGATTTTTATATTGATCTGTAAAAAATTAAGAAATGAACACACAAACAAAAAACAATTACAAGCCCAATTATATTAATCCCTATTTGGGGGGTGTTTTACTTGGGTTATTGGTGCTGTTAACTGTTTATATTACAGGACGCGGGCTGGGTGCCAGTGGGGCAGTAAAAAGTACCGTGGTTACAACTGCCGATGCAATTAGCCCGACACTCGCTAAAGCCAATGCTTATATGGGGAAATTTATTAGCGGCGATCGTTCACCAATGTATAATTGGCTGGTATTTGAATCGTTGGGCATTTTTTTTGGTGGCTTACTTTCCGGAATTATTTTCCGGAGGATACGAAAACCATGGGTGGAACATAGTCCGAAAATCACAAGTAAAACCAGGCTGATTTTCGCTCTTTTGGGTGGAATCTTTTTTGGGGCCGGTAGTCAGTTTGGCCGCGGATGTACCAGTGGTGCCGCTTTAAGTGGCAGTGCCACTTTTGCGCTGGGTGGCGTAATTGTTATGCTCACTATTTTTGGCACGGGCTATGCTGTTGCCTGGTTTTTCAGAAAATTATGGATTTAATAAGGTTTAACTTTAAAAAATATAAAAATGGGACCTCTTATTCCGAATGGTATCATCACAGGCGACTGGAACTTTGTTATTGCCATTTTGGTGGGAATAGCTTTTGGATTTATTCTGGAAGCCTCCGGCTTTTCTTCCTCAAGAAATATTGCCGGTGTTTTTTACGGATACAATTTTGTTGTATTGCGCGTTTTTTTTACAGCCGTAATTGTCGCTATGGTCGGCTTGTTGTACTTTGATTATTTTGGATGGATCAATCTTTCCCAGATTTTTATTCTCCCAACCTTTTGGCCTGCTATGCTTCTCGGTGGAGTAATTATGGGTTTCGGTTTTCTGATGGGTGGTTTTTGCCCCGGAACCAGCTTTACAGCCATCTCAATCGGGAAAATTGACGGCCTTGTTTTTACAGTCGGCCTTTATCTTGGCATATTCATATTCTCAGAAAGCTTTCCGCTGTTTAAAGGTTTCTATAATAGTGGCAACTTAGGTCATGTAACACTTACCGATGTTACGGGAATTAACGCGGCCTGGTTTGCTTTTGCCTTTGTTATTATTGCTTTGGCAGCTTTCTGGGTTACAATGCTTATTGAAAAAAAGGTTCGGAAAAAAATAACAGAATACAAATTTTAGAATTATGAACAGAAATTATCTATTTCTTACCCTGATAATGCTCGTTCTTGCAGCAGGAACCCTTTTTCTGAAAAAAACGCCGGAATATAAGCAAATAAAACCCGAAACATTATTATGGGACATTATCCAGCCCACGCGATATGTCTCGACCGATCAGGTGGCAAAAATGATTATTGACAAAGACCCTTCGCTGGAACTGGTGGATGTCAGGGACGTGAATTCTTTTGAAAAGTTTGCACTGGCCAATGCCGTAAATGTTCCGCTCGACAGTCTGCTCTCTCCTGTCAGTCAGGATTATTTTGGATTACCCGGCATAAAAGTGGTTTTTTATTCCAATGATGACATAGCTGCCGACCAGGCCTGGGTGATCACACGCCGTATGGGATATGGTGGCACTTATGTGATGAAAGGCGGCCTGAACCAATGGATTGAAACCATAATTCAACCAAAAGAACCCCGGGAAGATGAGCCATATACTGCTTTTGAACAATACCAGTTCAGGAAAGGGGTGCAAATGTATTTTACAGGTACTAAAGTGGAAAACACCATCGCAAAAAAGAAAAAAGTAGTGGTCAGAAGAAAGAAAAAACAAGTGGCTGCTTCGGGTGGCTGCTAATTTTCACACAGAAGGTCTTTCATTTTTAAAACGGTTAAAAAAACAAAAAAGATGCATGTTCACGAATTAAACCCCAAAAAAACCCTGGTAACGGTGATCATTTTTGTGTTGATTATCCTGGTCGGTTTTCTTACCCTGAAAAAACCCCGTTTTACTTACAAGCTCTCACTTCAACAAAGCATTCAGCTTCTGCATGATAAAGATGCCTGCTTTCAGCCCTTCCAACTGGCTGATGTTCTGAACAAAGTAAACGGCGAAGTCGTTCTTATTGACATACGGGATAAATTTACTTACGGACAGGGACACATCCCCGGAGCTGAAAACATTTCGGCTTACGACCTGACTGATCCTGAAAATATTGAACACCTGAAAGAATTGCGGAACAAAAACATGACCGTTGTGCTTTACGGTAACGACCAGCTTCAGGCTAACGGCCCGTGGATGTGGTTTCGACAAACTGGTTTTAATAATGTTAAAATCCTCCTTGGCGGTTACGATTACTACAAAACCCACAAAAACACCCTCGCTGAAACAAAAGGCGATAAAAGTTATCGAAAGGGCATGGCCCGGTACGACTATGCCAAAGTGGCCCGTAGCACTACCGTTAACAATAATTCACAAAAAACTGCAAAGAAAAAACCGGTGGTCATCCGCCGTAAAAAGAAAGTGGTAGCAGCCTCGGGTGGTTGCTGAGTGTTGTCCTTTTTTCAAAAAAACTGGAATAAACGTACAGACGGTAAATTCACTGTTACTATTTCGAATCGATTTTAAACATTTAAACTTTACTTCCTCCGGGTAACTGATAGGAGCAGATTAATTTGGCTTACATTTGTTGTCAAACCATTTTAACATAATACTTCATGGATAACAAACCGGAACTCATCATTGACCGGAAAAAAGTGAGCAGGAACATTGACCGGATGCTGGCCAAAGCCAGACATAGCCATGCCGTTTTCCGTCCGCACTTCAAAACGCACCAGTCGGCAGAAATCGGAAAAATATTCAGAAAAAAAGGAGTGGGGAAAATCACGGTTTCTTCGGTTTCCATGGCACAATATTTTATCGGTCATGGCTGGAACGACATCACCATTGCCTTTCCGGCAAACCTGTTGGAAATGGAAGAAATCAACCGGCTGGCCGTAAAAGTTCAACTCAACCTGCTTGTTGATTCTGCTTATTCCACATCTGTTCTCGCCAAAAGTTTGCAAAACAAAGCCGGGGTTTTCATCAAGATTGATACCGGTTACCACCGCAGCGGTTTGTTGCCAAATGACCCGGAAATTGAATCAATCATCAGGGTTCTTTCAGATTCAGGTACACTTTCTTTCAAAGGTTTTCTTACCCATGCAGGACACACTTATTCGGCCGGGGGGAAAGCAAATATCCTGTCCATCATGGAAGATGCCCGGCAAAAGCTAAATCGTTTAAAAGCTAAATACCTCCAACATTTTCCCGAAATTATCACTTCTTACGGCGACACCCCTTCGTGCAGCCTTGCTGACGATTGCAACGGATTTGACGAAATCAGGCCGGGAAATTTTGTGTATTATGATGTGATGCAATACCATATTGGCTCATGCAGGTTGGATGATATTGCCGTTGCCGTTATCTGCCCGGTGGTTTCGGTTTATCCCGGCAGAAAAGAGCTGGTCATTTACGGGGGTGCCGTGCATTTATCCAAAGAATTCATTGAAGCCGACAACAACTTTCGCCTGTTTGGCTACGTCGTCGAATTGACCGAAAACGGCTGGGGCGAACCCATTCCCGGTGCTTATGTTTCGTCCCTCAGCCAGGAACACGGCATTGTGAAAATGCCGAAAGAGTTTATCCGTAAATATAAACCGGGCGATGTGGTCGGGATTCTTCCTGTGCACTCTTGTTTGACGGTAAATTTGTTGAAATTAAAAACCAATCATGGGGACTTATGACTTGCCGTAATAAAATTCCTGTCTTTTTAAAATGTATTCCCTGATCTGCTCAATACTTTCTTTTAACTCAGGCCCGGCTTTCAGCACTTCTTCCTTTGCCCGCTCTTCGTTGATAAAACCGGCGGTAACAAAATATAAGGGTTGTAGTAATTTTTTTAACTGCTCTCCCGTTTCTTCGGACATAAACCATTCCCACACCGTACGGGATTGATAGTGTACCAGTAATTCAAGAAATAACATTTCAAGATTTTCAACTTGCTCTTCTTTTATCATCTCTGGTACTATTTCTTTGATCAAGTTCTCATATTCTTTCATCTTCCCCACCCACAATAAGCAAATAGCATAGAATAATTTGTATTTTTCATCCTGATTTGATGGTGGGATTTGTTCCATCAATTGCAATGCTTTCGTCTGGTTCCTATTTTCGTAATAATAAAAAACTGCCAGGTTAAACAAGGCATTAACATCTCCCTTTTCGATGGCTTGCAGGTAGTATTTTTCCGCTTCTTCTGTGCGCCCTGTTTCCTTATACATAACTGCCAGGTTAAACAAGGCATTAACATCTCCCTTTTCGATGGCTTGCAGGTAGTATTTTTCCGCTTCTTCTTTTCGGCCTAATTTATCATACATAACTGCCAGGTTGTTCAGGGCCTCAGCATCTCCCTTTTCGATGGCTTGCAGGTAGTATTTTTCCGCTTCTTCTGTGCGCCCTGTTTCCCGATACATATTTGCCAGGTTGAACAGGGCCTTAATAGCTCCTTTTTTGATGGCTTGCAGGTAGTATTTTTCCGCTTCTTCTTTTCGGCCTAATTTATCATACATAACTGCCAGGTTGTTAAGGGCTTCAAGATTACCCTTTTCAATGGCTTTCAGGTAGTATTTTTCAGCTTCTTCTTGGCGTCCGCTTTCCCGATACATTTTTGCAAGGTTGTAAAGGGCACCAACATGCCCCTTTTCGATGGCTTGCAGGTAGTATTTTTCAGCTTCCTCTTTCCGGCCGCTTTCCCGATACATATTTGCAAGGTTGTAAAGGGCACCAACATGCCCCTTTTCGATGGCTTGCAGGTAGAAGTCCTCAGCTCTTTCTAGTTGGCCCTCTATATGATAAGACAGGCCATAAAGAAAATATTTATCGGCATTCTCCTGATCTACCGCTTTCAATTCTTCCCTTGCTTTATTACATTTTTTATCCTTCAACAGTCTGTTTATCTTTTCGAAAATTTTATCGGAAGGTTCAGGAAGGAATGAAATATCCAAAGGCTTCACCCCTTTGTATGTTGTTGTTTTATTGATCAGTTCATCCCGTTCATCCAAAGTAATAAACCTGGAATGCACGAGCGCTTTGGTCATCATGGCGGCATACGCCGGTTTCAGATCACCTGATTTTAATGCATTCAGATGTTCCGTGAGCAATTGCTGTAATTCAGTCTGGTCATACCAGCTTTCGAGAAACAAGGTCAGGTATTTCACCTGGTGCTTTTCCCTGGGTCCTCCTTGGGTCATCACCAGCCATAAATTGAAGAAACGTTCAGCAACCCGGTATAAATTGTTTTTCTTTAATCCTTTGATTTTTTCCACAATTCCCGCTTTTTCCAATTGAGCAAGCTGCGCGGAAATCACCTTCCCGGGCATTTTACATTTGTTAATTAGTGGTTCAACTTTTACGGCATCACGGAAAAAGGAAAGTTCCAGAACAATTTTTCGCTGTGCGGGAGGTAATTTCAGGAGCCGTTCCTGATAAACGGGTGTTGCCTGATCTAAAATAAAACGCAGGTAATCGAAGCCATTCTGATTCGGGCGGTCAATTAACAATTGGATAAAATACAAAAGCGTCCGCGGCATCCCGTCGGTCAGTGTCCTGATGGTATTCAGCTTTCCAGGATGTTCTTCAATAAATTTCCTGATAACCGGCTGACCCAGGTAATCGCTCCAATACAACAGCAATATTTTAACTTCATCGGCGGTGAGCGCTTCAAGCCGGATGAGACTGAAAAACTGATAAAACGGCTTTTCGTATTTCCAGTAATGTTCATTCATCCGTGTGCTGCCCCCAACTATGCGGACATCGTTATAATTGGTCAGCAATTCACGCAACAGATGACTTTCCTCGCCGATAGCATCAAAAATCCTGTCAATGTTGTCAACAAGCAGGATCAGCTTTTTCTTTTCTCTTTTCAGGGCCTGTTGTATTGACAGAAACAGTTTTCTGGTATAGGCAATACTGTCATCGGAATAACCAGTCCATAAAACTTTCTCCACCGCAATTTTTCTTTCTTTCATTTCCTCTATCACGGCATCCCACACATCATAAAGACGGTATATACCTGCCTGCTCCTCACTCAGGTTAACCACCATAAATCTTGTCGAAAGGTCTTCATCTGTACAGATTTCGGCTTCTATCCTTCTCAACAGCGTGGATTTGCCGCTTCCTCGGTGTCCCAACACTATATAATGCTGGACAGACCCTTCCATTTTATCCCTTTTTATTTCACTGATTATCCGGTGGAACTCATTTTGCCTAACGACAAAATGCTGTTTGCTTTCCTCATTAGTAAGATTTGCCGATTGAAAAAAATTAATGCTTCTGTTTTCCATTTAATTCATTTATTAAGTTCATATTCCGGATGCTGTCGTTTCCACCATGCTTTCAAAAGGGGCGAAAGAAAAACATAGGTTTCTTTTTCCTCGAATAAATAGCCGTCCCTAACTAACATCTGCATCAATTCCATATAATCTTCCTGTTGTTTCCATTTTGCAGAGATGTCATATATTTCCTGAATGAATATTTTATCTTTATGAGCACAGTGTGTCAGGATATTATTGCAAAAACTGAATTTGTTTTTCGTCAGGTAGGGTTCTTTTAACCGGGACTTCCAATCTTTCAGGTTCTCATCCTGCTTCAGCAAATGATTAAAAGCAAGGTCAACATCTTTGTTTTCAAGCAACGGCCGGCAGCTATCCCTTTGCAATATTCTGTTGCATTCCTCAATCATACTCTGAATAAAATAAGGGATAAGCTGGCCCAGTTTATTAATGATATAGATTTCCTGTTCTGCTTTGATCTCCATTGTTGCCCCTTTTGTTATTTGCCTGATCATTTGCCGGGCTTCTTCCTTACTCAGGGCGGGTAATTTAATCCTGTGCAGATCATTTATCAATTTTGGCCGGTCAAGATCATTAACGACATTATCCAGGCCGATTGATCCTGCAAGCACAAGTATAAAATTGGAAAAATCATCATCATACCTTATTTCCCTGATCGTATGCAACGTTTCTATTGCTTTTTCTTTGCTATCATTGCGGGCAATGGCATTGATCACTTCCGGAAATTCATCCAGAAAAAGAACAACCCTCTGATCAATTGATTTTAATTCACCTAAAACGGACAATAGTTCGGTTTTATAATCAATCTTTTTTGAGATAAATTTAACTGATCCGTCAACATTTATTTCAGCAATTCCTCTTCCTTTTAGCCAGTTACCTATTTTCTTTTTTACTTTATTTACTGTGTTTAATTCATTAATCAATAACAGAAATATCCTTTTAAATAGCTGATTTTGGTTACAGTCTGCTTCGATATTATCATATCTGCATAAAAAACCGACTTTTTTGTTTTTAACAAGGTCTTTCATAACGGAAGTCTTCCCGACACGTCTTGGTGCAATAAAAAGTACGTGACTTCCTTTTTCAATTTCTTTCCAGAATTCGTCATTGATGTAATCCCTGCGAAAAAAATAATCTCCTTCAGCAGGAGGTCCGGTAATTGTTTTGGGATGAATCCAGTTACTTTCTTTTTCCATGACAATAATTTTATTGGCAAATGTACGTAACAATATCTTCATTGTCAAGTGATTTTAACAATAATTTTATTGTTAACTGCTAAAATTACTGTTTATAATGTTCTGGTCATCTTTTAACAACCTTTTGATTCGTTCTTTCAGGGTATAAAAATGTTTATTTCAGGGTATTATGGCTTTCAGCATCTTTATAAACCCTGTTTTTAGGTATCATCATGTTTTCAATACTCCGGACTTTTTGGGAATAGACTTTGTTTACAAGAGGTGCTTTTCTCTATTTGTCAATAATGAGATAAACCTCTGCATTCACGGATTGGTTAATAATCGTTTTTGTTGTCCGAAAACCGTTTTCCGATACTACTGTCAGTAAAATAGTGTCTCCGGTATTGGTTACACCATACCAGTATCAGGTTTCCTTTTTTAAAACGCACTGCAATTCATCGTTAATGTATAAATACAGTTTCGAATCTTTTGAATTGTAGGAAGATGAGAAAAACTTCACTACTTTGTCAACATCATTTTTTAAAAAAGCCTGGATTTTAGTGTAAGTCCATTTTTTTTCCACATAGCCGATTATACATTTATTACTTGTTGCATTTTGCAACTAAATGTTGTATTTTTGTACAAATATGAAAGAACTTAATATGTCAACTGCGGTCAGAATTTCGGAAAAACTGGTTTCAGAAGCCAAAAGGTATTCAAAAATTGAAAACCGCTCACTCACAGGACAGATTGAATATTGGGCAAAAATCGGGAAGTATGCCGAAGAAAACCCGGATTTGTCCTTTAAACTAATCAAGGAATTGATCACAGGAATTGCAGAACTGGAATCCGGGGAATCATCTGAATACACTTTTGGATAAATGGCAGGAAAAGTCATACAATCCCGCCTGTTTGCCCGTAAAGTTAAAAAACTGAATAAGCAGGATAAAAAAGCATTGGATGGCCATATCCGCCAGATCATGAAAACACCTTCGATTGGAGATGAAAAGAAAGGAGACCTCAAGGGCGTTTTTGTTTATAAATTCTTTCTGGGCTCCACAAAATATCTTTCGGTATACAGATTTTCAGATAATATTCTGAAACTGATCATGCTTGGCCCACATGAAAATTATTACCGTGATTTGAAGTCTTATATTAAATCCGGTTAGCATCCTGCCGGCGGATCATGAAAATCAAAATCAGAATGAGTTTGAATCAATAAAATCAGGCTCTTTGTATAGCATAACACCCGGCTTCAGCACCACGCCCAAATTCTGTTTTCCGTCAAGCATGATGGGTAAAGTTTTTTCAAACCGCACATGCCTGACCACATCATTTTCAAAAACCGCCGGTTGTTTATCTAAAAATTCAAGGTCGTAATAACCATCGTTAATAAAGGGATTAATGGTAAAATATCCCACCCTGAACGAAGTCAGGTTCTGGAAAAAATGTGTGCCCTGACTGGGGTCAATGCGGTAGTTTTCCAGGCCCGATTCAATGATCAGCCTGGCAGCAGAAATATTCGGCCACTTCACCGGAATACCCAGCCAGGGATCGGCTGAGCCCCAGCGTCCCGGCCCGATGAGGATGTAATTCGTGTCGTCCTTTAAAAACTTCTCGTTGAGTTTGGCAATCATCTCAACGGTGTCTTTGTTGCGTGAAGCATCAAAGCCCTGCGGACGGATATACACAACATCTCGGATATCGCTGACAATACCATTACCCAGGGCAGACTTTGAAATGATGATAGCATTTTCCTTTTTAATATCAGGAAGGTGGATATGGACACTTTCGCCCGGCGAGGCAATCGGCCTGATCTGCAAAAGGTAAAACAAATACTTGTTGTTACTGGTGGCGTGCAGGTCAACGGCAAACTCTATTTCAACCGGATAACCCATTTCTTTTTCACCCAGTTTTAAAACTTTTTTAAGGACAGCGGCAAGTGGAAAAGTGTTGTATTTAAGAATATTGGAAAATGTGATCACTTTTTTTCCTTCATGGTGATAGCCATCGCGAAGAACGTTGTTGTGAAAATCATAAGTTGAGGCAATCATCCGCAATGAACCGTCTTTTTCCGCTTCGCTAATCCTCAGTTGCAATAACCCCGATGCATCATCAGGTTTGATATTAAAATGAGCCGGATCAAGGTCAAGGGCATAAAAATGTTTCTGGGTTTCCCGGAGAGCCATTTCCGGGGTTGAGATTTGCAGTATTTTTTTCGGATAACTCGGTGAAAAACGAAGGGCCAGTCCACCGTCCACAATATATTTTCCCAACCCCAAAGCAATGCTGGCGGTGCCGTCTTCTGTCTTTTCCGGTGGAATAGGGTAAAAGTTCACCGACCGGGCAACCCCCGAAAGGGTCGGATAATAGCGGTTGTCGTATTGTGTCCCGCAAACCGTCTGTAAAACGATGGCCATTTTTTCTTCATCAATCACATTGGAAGTAGCCAGCATATAAGCTTTGCTGTCCTGAAAAAAGCAGGAAGCATACACCCCTTTAACGGCTTGCCGGATCATTCCGGACATCTTTGAAAGATCATCTTTCAGATAAGGGACCATATAGGTATTGTAAATTCCGGCAAAGGGCTGGTAATGCGAATCTTCAAGTAAACTGGACGACCGGATGGCAACCGGGTTGCTAATGGCCGAAACGATGGTTTCCAGGTCATCGAGCAATCGGTCAGGTAAAGAAGCATCCAGAAACCGTTGAAGAATTTGCCGGTCACTATGATCCTCCGACAGGGCAATCGGGTACAATTGATTCATTTCCATGAACTCATCAAAAAGATCGGTCCCGATGACCACCGTTTTCGGGATAGTAATTTCAACACCGTCAAAAAGGCTGTAAAGATGGTTCCGTTTGATCAGCGAATCAAGGAAGGCCAGTCCACGGGCTTTTCCCCCGATAGACCCTTCACCAATGCGTGTCAATGTAAAATACTCATCAAACGATTCCCTGTTAAACTGAGCAATAACACCGCGTGATACCGTGATCCTGAAATTGGCAATGGTATCAAAAATAAATGCTTTTATTTCGTTGCAATCGGAAAAATCCTCCGATGAAAATTCTTTGAATAAAGCGGCAATAGGAAACAAAGCCCGTGCCCTCAGCCATTTTGAAATATGGTTCCTTTCAATGTGATATTGAAGTGATTTTTCCGGGATTTGAAATATTTTTTCCTGCAAATCCTTCAAATCCCTGGCACGGGCAACTTCTTTATTGGTACCGGGGTCCTTAAAGACGAAATCACCAAATGCAAAATATTCTTTAATAAACTCCCTCAACTCATAATTCAGAATCTTCGAATTTTTGTCTATAAACCCAACTTTTAGGGCTTTGGCTTTTGTTCGGTTTGCCGGATCGGATGATTGCAGCAACATGGGGGTGTACTTATCCTGCTTCTTGATGTGGCGGAACAAAACAAAACCGGCGTCAGGGTCTTTTTTACCGTTGCGTTGGTAACTTACATCCGATATGATGCCCAGCAGGTTGTCTTTATACTTCTCGTACAGGCTGATGGCTTCTTCATAATTTGTGGCCAGTAAAATCTTCGGCCGGCCACGCGCCCTGATCATTTTCTGGTGCTCATTCAGTCCTTCCGTCATAAACGATTTGGACTGCTTGAATATGATCTTGTAAATATCAGGGAGATAACTGGAATAAAACCGGATGTTGTCTTCCACCAGTATGATGGTCTGCACCCCGACGACAAGTACATCGTGTTCCACGTTCATCCTGTCTTCCATCAACTTGATAATGGCCAGGATGATATCGGCATTGCCCAGCCAGCTAAAAATGAAATCAATGGAACTCTTATCCAGCTTTTCAAGTTTCAGGCTCACCTCCCTGGAAAAGGGTGTTAAAACGACAATGGGAACGGAAGGATATTGTGATTTGATTTCATCGGCAAGCTGAAAAGTATCTTTTTCCTCCGCACTCAGCATTGAGATCACCAGGTTAATGTCTTCTTCCTGCAACACATCCATGGCTTCTTTCTCAGAAGCAGCCTTGATAAAACGGGGCGGGTAACGCAGGTTGAGCGACATGTATTCGTAAAATATCTGCTCCTCAATCCGGCCATCCTCTTCCAGAATAAACGCATCATAAACACTGGAAACGATGAGGATGTTGTGTATCCGTTTCAACATGAGGGTAGAGAAAGAAACATCCTCAAAGTATTTTTTCTGTGTTTCCAGGTCGGTTTTTGTCGGAATCATGAGGGGCTTACGATTTTTGATTTACGATTTTTGATTTGTTATGTTGGATTTTTGATGTTTGATTTGAGATGTGGGTTTATTGTTATCCAGGACAAAGATAAAGGAAATGGGGCATTTGGTTTATTTGCTTATGCAGTATGAGCGTTTATTGATAAAAGATTGGCTGTATTAATCTCAGATGCTTTCAAAACTGCTTTCATATTTGAATCATCTCCTGTAAGTCTTATTATTCTCCGGTAGAAACAGGTGCTGTTTTTCTGATCCTGTTATTTGTTTCCCCGGATCTTCAAACAGACCATTTTACTATATCTTCCGTAAAAATCAACCAGTCAAAATGGTTTCGTTCAATCCAACTCAATAATATTATTTTTAATGGCAAACTTCACCATGTCCACTGTGGTTTTCAGGTTGATTTTTTTCATGATGTTGTTTTTGTGGGTTTCCACCGTGCGTACACTGATGAACAGCTTATCCGCAATGGTACGGTTCGATAAGCCTTCGGCAAATAGTTTGAAAATTTCCATTTCCCTGGGCGAAAGGTTCTTCTGGCGTTTTTCCTTTTCCTTTTTATCAATCCCCTGATTTGAAAGATAACTGCTTAAAAGTATATTGGTAATGGTTTTGGCATGAAACTCATAACCGTTCCTCAATGTGTAAATCGCTTCAAGAATTTCAGAACGGTCGGTGTCGGGACCCAGATGGCCCTGCACACCGGCTTTGATCAGTTTCAGTATAAAATCTTCATTACTGTACATCGAAAGCACCAGAATTTTCACTTTGGGAAAACGGTGCATCAGTGTCTTGATCTCTTCAATACTTTGCTCATAAGGGGAGTAGATCACTACAAGGGCCACATGCACCAGGTTACGGGATAATATTTCAATTAGTTCATCCAGGTTTCGTTTACACGCAACAGTTTCAACATCGTCGGCATCACTCACCAGCGAACGGAGTGCGTCGCAGGCAACAGGATATTTATCAATTATTGCAAGTTCGATCATAAGTATGCGTTTGCCGGAAGGCAGGCTACGAAATTACAAAATCTAAAAATGAATTTTCCTGCGAAGATAATTTTAATCCTGTTCTTTACATTTTCAATGTAACTTTGTAACATAAAAATTACTGTTATGCAAGAACAGCAAACCCGCAAATACTTTAGTTTACTCGAGATCATCAGTAAGATCAATAATACGGTTGACCAGCATAAGGATTTGGATTCTACGCTAAACCAGGTTGTTGAGAACCTTCAGGTTTGTGAAAATTTTCCCGAGCCTTCTTCTTTCCGGATAATTTTTGACCGGAAAGAATTCAAGACAAAGGGTTTTTCCGAAAAATGCCATTATCAGGAAAGAAGTTTTAAAACTTCGGCAGGCAAGATCGGGCATATCCAGTTGTGTACCGTGCAAGAATATGCCGACATGAGCCCTGAAAAGCAAAGCGAACAGTTTTACTTCCTGAATACGCTGGTCAGCACTTTGCTCAGATTTTTAAATGATGCGGAAAATGCATATAAACACAAAAGCCTGTTTGGCCCTGAGGATGAAGAAGGGTTTGAAGGTTCCTTTAGCAGTGCCTTCCTTCAGAAATTTCTGAACAAACATACATACAACCGTGATATTTTTCACGATCTGATGCCTTTTAAGGTGAAAGAAATCCTTTTGATATCAAGCCTTTATGATGCTTATGCCATCGAAAGGGAGGGCCGTTTTTCGGAACACATGCTGGGGCAATACCGGCAATTGAACCTGACTTCTTTTCCGCGCATTACGGTAGCCTCTTCCATCAGCCAGGCGCTGGGCTTACTGACTACCAAACATTTCGACCTGATCATTTATATGGTGGGGGTTGACAAAAAATTGCCCGTCACCGTCAGCCAGGAGATCAAGAAAAAATATCCCTATATTCCCATTTTCCTCTTGCTGAACAACAGCCATGATGTAGCTTACTATCTTGAGTTACAGGGCAGGTTGCCTTTTATTGACCATGTGTTTGTCTGGAACGGCGACCCCAACATCTTCTTCACCATGATCAAATTGCTTGAGGATAAAGTGAACGCGGAAAATGATACGCGGCTGGGGGAAGTCCGCATTATCCTGCTGGTGGAAGATTCACCTGTTTATTATTCCCGTTATTTGTCCTTTTTATACCGGGTGGTTTTGGAACAAACACGACGCATCATTGATGATGTGGCTTCCGACGAATTGTTTAAAATACTCCGGTTGAGGGCCAGGCCCAAAATATTACATGCCCTCAACTATGAAGAGGCGATGAAGATCATAAACAATTACAAAAAATTTATGCTATGTCTCATCACGGATGTCAAATTTGTGCATGATGGCAAAATGGATGAAAATGCCGGAATTAATCTATTAAAATATGTAAAAAAAGACCTGGGAAACCTGCCGACTGTTTTGCAATCTTCCGATGAATCTTATGCAGAAATAGCCAAAGAAAACAATTCGTTGTTCATCCATAAAGAATCGGAAACACTTTACAAGGATTTTCAAAATTTTATCACCAATTACCTGGGGTTCGGCGATTTTATTTTTAAGGACAAGTCGGGCAAGCAGATTGCAGTAGCAAGCAACATGAAAGCATTTGAGAAACAGTTGAAAAAAATTCCCGACGAATCACTGCTCTACCATGCTACACGCGACCATTTCTCGATGTGGCTGCTGGCTCGGGGCGAGATAAAAGCTGCCAGCATCATCAATCCCAAAAAAGTTTCGGATTTTAAAAACGCCCATGAGCTTCGCTTTGCAATTCTTGACTTGATAAAAGAGTATCGGAACGAACAGGATACCGGGACAATTATCCCTTATAATTTTGAGCATGAGCTGACCGATAAAAACATTTATTCACTGGTTGAAGGGTCGTTGGGCGGCAAAGGGAGAGGCCTTTCTTTTATCAATGCCCTGATTGAAAATTATAATTTTAAACGATTTGTGCCGGATATAAATATCAGGACACCCAAAACTTTTATTATCGGAATTCAGGAATTTGAAAATTTTATCAGCAACAACAACCTGACAAATATGATTCTGGAAGAGAAGGACTACATAAAGCTTAAAAAAGCATTTATCAAAGGCAGGCTCTCCAAAGACCTGATCTCCAAGCTTGACCACCTGTTGCGTATCATCACAAAACCCATTGCCGTACGTTCATCGGGTTTGTTTGAAGATTCGCTAAATCAACCGTTTGCCGGAATATTCGACACCTACCTTTTGCCCAATCACCATCCTGATCACAAAGTACGGCTCAAACAGACAACAGATGCCATAAAACTGGTTTTTGCTTCTGCATTTTCAACCACTGCCAAAGGATATGTGAAAGCCATTAATTATAAAATAGATGATGAAAAAATGGCCGTGGTCATTCAGGAAGTGGTCGGTAACCGGTTTGATCATCTGTTTTATCCACATATCAGCGGCGTTGCCCAGTCCTATAATTTTTATCCTTTTTCACACATGAAGCCTGAGGAAGGGTTCGCCGTGGCAGCCATCGGTTTGGGCCGCAATGTTGTTGAAGGCGATAAGGCTTACCGTTTTTCGCCAAAATATCCCAAAATGGAGATCAATACCCCCAAAGGACAGTTTCGTAATTCGCAGGTCAGGTTTTATGCCGTGGACTTAAAAAATACAGAGCCCAACCTGCTCGAAGGTGAGATGGCAGGCCTTTCATTTGAGGACATCAGTGTTGCTGAAAAACACGGCACACTAAATCACTGCGCTTCGGTTTATAATCCAGACAACAATAGCATTTATCCCGGACTGGCAAAGTCGGGCCCCCGGATCATTAATTTCGCCAATATCCTAAGATACAATTATATCCCCCTTGCCAAAACCATTGAAGCTGTACTTGAACTGGGTAAAAATGCCATGGGTACGGCGGTTGAAATTGAGTATGCCGTTGACCTGAACAAGGATGAAAACGGTTATGCTTCATTTTATATTCTTCAAATCAAACCTTTGATCAGCAACAGAGTTGAATGTGAAATTAAAGTTTCGGATATTAAAAAGAACAAGACAATATTATACAGCGAACAGGGTATGGGTAACGGGCGCATTGATAACGTTGAAGATGTAATTTATATTGATAAAAACCATTTTGATAAAAGTAAAACCAAAGAAATGGCCGTGGAAATCGAGAAGATCAATGAAATGATGACACGGAAAAAACGGAAATATGTTTTGATTGGCCCCGGACGCTGGGGAACACGCGACCCATGGATCGGCATTCCGATAAAATGGTATCAGATATCCAATGCCTGTGTCATCGTGGAAACAAGCCTTGAGAATTTTCCCCTTGATGCTTCATCGGGATCCCATTTCTTTCATAACGTAACTTCCATGAATGTTGGTTATTTCAGCGTTCAGCACGAATCATCAAACAGCTATATCAACTACCAGATACTAAGAAAGGAAAATATTGAGTATAAAGGAAAATACTTTAACCATGTCCGTTTTCAAAAACCGATCAGCATTAAAATGGACGGGCGTAAGCGGATTTATCTGATCGAAACAAAATCATAATTTTATTCCCCTTATCTGTAAAGTGTAATTGACCCCTGAAGTTTCATTTGATCCAGGCCGTTTAAGGTAATAATATAAACCTGGCAGGTATAGTAATACACCCCGTCGGCACAATCTTCATTATTGTTCTGGTTTTTCCCGTCCCAGTTGATTTGCGGATCATGGGTTGTGTACATTACTTTTCCCCAGCGGTTATAAATGGTCATGTCCACTCGTTCAACATTGGCAAAAGCATTACTGTTATTATTATTTAAGGGGACGAAAAAGTCATTAAAATTATCCCCGTTGGGGGTAAAAACATTGGGCAGTTCATACGGCGGGCAGGTATCATAATCAATACAAACCGTATCACTCATTTCGCTCACATTACCGACTGAATCAATGGCCGTAACACTGTAACACCCCACTACATTTTGAATACCACTTTCCACCCAACTGGTATCAAAGGGATTGTTAATGGTTTTTATCAGTACCATATCCTGGCCTTTTTCGGGTGTAAAATAGATTTTATATCGGGCCACATCCTGGTTGCACGAGTCATAAGGCAACGACCAGATAAGGGTATTGGAAACTTCTTCACAATCAGTTTCCACGGTAAGCACAGGTTTGCAGGGCGGGATATTATCAACCGGTTTGGCACAGGTGATCTGTGAAAAGTTGATTAACGGATCGAGCAATCCGGGCAGGGAATAATGCCCGACGGATTTAATGTAATAACAATATTTCTGATCATTATCCAAACCCTGGTCACGGTAGAAAACGAATGGGGTAAAACCTATCGAGTCATAAACAGTTTGTCCCTGATCTTTCCGGTAAACTACATAAAATTTGTTTTCCCACGGAACCACCGGTGCCCATAATAATTTAATTTCCTGGTCTGTAGGTGCAGTTTGAACAAATATTGAAGATGCTTTTTGTGAACTGCCGATATACCCGATGGTCACACTTTCCAGATCCACCTGGTAAACATAAGGGCCATTGTTTGCATTCAGGTTTACCGATTTATCCAAATAGATCGTATCGTTAAGCCCCGGCAGTTCGATAACTTTTTGCGGGTTATCCCATTGCAGGCCATTGTTCCGCTTAAGCACATATTTATAGGGGCCCGGATATTGAACTGTATCCAGTTCGATTGGTTTCGACCAGGCCACCAGTACATTGCCGCTTTGCAGGTTAAGGCTGTCATTGCTCACATTGGTAATAATGGGGACATCCCTTTTAAGGTAAGCACAGGCTTCGTTGGATGCCCGGCTTTCGGCTTCATCATTAAAGTAGGCTGTAACGCGGTAACAATAATTAACACCATGTACCAGCCCGTTACCTTCATTATCATCCCTGAATGCAGTATCATTTATCCCGTCTAATTGTTTTATTAACCGGAACCCTGTATAATAAGGTACGCCTGTTTCGCAATACCCGGGTTCCCAGCCCGACTGGCCACTACGGCGATAAACCTTATATCCTGCTGCATTTTGGCAACTGCTTTTCTCCCACTTGAGGTTAATCCCGTTACCCAATGCTGTCGCTTCCAGGTTTTCCGGTGCCGGCGCAATCACATTGATAAAAACAGTTTTGAAATTAACCAGGCTGACAGGAAAACCACTGTCCCTGGCCTTGAAAATAGCGGTATAAGGTTCAAAACGGACATGGGCACAGGTAGTCGGCCAGTTAAATGTCGTCGTAACCGTATCATTACCCGTAGCAGGGTCAGGGTCAATATAGGCCGGGTTGACCGTTTGCTCAAACGGTCCGCCAAAAGCCGTCAGTTCAACGTTTGTTTTATCGGGGTCAATGGCTGTAATATCAAACTGCAAAAAATCACCGGCTATCACACAGGTGTCATCAATGCCGTAAAGTTCGGGCGGATCATGGTCGCAGGCTACGATGTTGATCTGCATATCCCTTCTTACCGATCCTATTTTTATCCCGAAACGCCATTCGGTAACCACAAAAGCAATATTATATTCCCCCTGCAAAACAGGGAACTGCCAGAATACTTCCCCCGTTAACGAATCAATTTTAAACAGGCCGCCTGATTGGGTTTTAGGAAAAGTATAGCCCGGAATGTCCATGCCTCCCGCCCCTTTGCAAACCACAAGTTTAAATGATAAACTATCGCCGTCAGGATCGTAAGCTGCCGGGTTATAAACAAAGATTTTGCCCACACATCCCTGGTCGATGGGCGGATTGAGTAACTGAACGGAATTATTGAAACCCAGAAAAGGGTTAATCACAAGAACCGATTCAACATACATCGGTACATTGACCGAGTTGGGAATGTTAATTACGCCGTTATTTCGGTTTGGATCTTCCACCGAAATGGTATAAGTCCCCGGGGCAGGGAAAGTATGCTCGCCTTTATACAGGTTATAGGTAATATCAAAAACATCAGGAACCGGTTCAAACACGATCCTTTTAATTTCATCGCCCGTTCCGTCGCCCCAGTTGATGGGCATATAAGTCCGTGTGTCGTCAGCAGGGCTGGATGTACGTGTGTACATGGTAATGGTGAACTCATAAGTCAGTCCCTGAAGGTGTTTATAAGTAATTTCGGCAGCACGTTGGTGAGTTGCGAAGCCCTGTCCAACAAGAAAAACCAAAAAAATAACAGTTAAAATTACTTTCCTCATCCCTTCAATCAGTAAGTTTCAAAACTACAACTTTTTACAAAACCTATGCCATGTACAGTTTAAAGGCTAAATTTTATTTTGATGTGCTACGAAAAATAATTAGCGAGTCTAAAGAAGAAAAAGTCCCTGTCTCTGGCACCTTGGTTTGATGAAATAAACTTTTGGATTTTACTGTTTATACCTTCTGCCAG
>CAJVWU010000046.1 GCA_913009755.1 uncultured Bacteroidia bacterium | reverse complement strand
TTTGTCTAACCACATTTTTTTTTGGAAGAATGGTACAAAGTATTGATTTTCGATATTCTTGTATCATTCTTTCTTTTCAACATTTAAATGTTGATTGATTATGTGGTAGTTAACTTTAAACAACTTCTTCGTAAACAAACAAGGAGTTATCTTCTTCCGAACCGCCTTTTTTCAACGATTTTGCAAAAACCAGCCGGGACAATTCGGGGCTTAAATTGTTGGACTCGGCATGGGTACCGATGTGAATGATTTTATGCTCACCGGCACTGTTCATAAAAATTTGTTTAGTGGATTGCCCGTTCAGGAACGATTTGCCATCGAACAATCGTACCGATGCTTTTGCAAGGCTCAGACTGAACGGCTGGGGCAACAGGGTAAGGTAGGTTTTGTCAAGAAGCAGGGAATCGGCAATTGAAATTTTATAATCTTCCTTCATTTTATCGTTAAACTCCGGAACGAAAGCAACAAAGTTGTTACTGAATTTGGTAGCCCTTTTGTCATGGTTTACCAGCAACAAACTGTATTCGTAAGCGATGGAATGCCGCGATAGCAAACTGTTTTCGGCCAAACCGGCACAGGACGTAATGGGTTCGGGAGTCAAAATCTCGAAACTTAAATTGAACAGCTCCCTGTCGGGGATAATGATGACACGTTTTGTTTTCACCCTGTTTTCAATGGGCTTCCATAGTGAATTATAGAGTTGCCGGAGCACGTCTGAAACTTCTTCAAATGAAATTGAATCGGAAATGGCTTTGGCTATTTGCCCGGCCAGGTCGTCCTGATGTAATTTAAAGATGTATTTGGAGGTGCCGTCAAATACCAAAACAAACAGACTGTCCGAAATAAAAACATACCTGACAACGGTCGTGTTTCCCGGAACCTCCGGCCAAATGTTATCCTCTGATTCTGCAATTGATGCATACTGCAATCTGTAGTATTCGGGATAATCCCTTTTTAAGGTGTTCAAAAAGTATTTCCATTTGATATTGGCCACAAAAAACGCATCAATACCATTTTGTTGGTTCAATGCGTTCCGCAAAGCTGACTTAAGTGATTTTTCCTGAGCCAGAATTTCTTCAGGCAGATCTTTGTAAGACATGGAAACCTGTATGCCGAGCCTCGACCTTATCCTGTTGTACAGGCTGGACTCGTGCATGCCGAAAATGATGTTTAAATAAGCTTCGTTCCCGGTTTGTTTAAATAATTCCAAAGCCAGGGTTTTGGCAAATTCAAAAATGCTGTTGTTGTCAGCTATAAGGACGGATAAATTGTTGTTGTCGCCCAGAAAAGGTTTTCTGCGTTCCAGGATTGTGAGGGCTTCCTGCATCTCGTCAAGTGCGCCCTTCAGAAAAACCGTATCGGTTTCAGGCGTCAAATGGAAAGCTGACTTTACTTTCAACAAAACTGCCTGCGGTTTTTCAAATAGGATAAAAACAGAATCCAAAGCTGTATCCCCTGAATACATGCGGTCTTTCAATAGGTTCAGCGCCCTGGTACTTTTCATCAAGGCCTGTTCGTAATCACCCAGGACATAGTAAATTTCGCCCAGATTCAGCACCTGCTGAAACTCGAACATGGTTTTCTCCCCCTGATTCTCCACAATGTAGTCGTAGGCTTTATGTGCCATTTCAAGGGCTTTGTCGCGCTCACCGCTTTTCGCATAAAAGTAGGATGCCTTGATAATAAATTCCAGGTAAATTTCATCGTAAGCGCCTTGCAGGGCTTTGTCGTAAAGAATTTGGGCTTGTGCATAATACCTTGCTGCAATCTCTGTTTTTCCCAATGCTTCGTTTGCCGTGGCTTTGTAATAATGTGCATCGGCATCCCAAAAATAAAAGGCACCTGGGATACTTGCAATATGGGCTATGCCTGCGTCAAGATACTCATCCGCCAGTTTGTATTCTTTCAGGGCGAGGTAAATTTGCCCCAAAAGTATTTTTGATTTGAACAGTTCAGGGTTGTCAGCATCAAGGGATTTCAGCTTTTCATGATATGCATAGGATAACAAGTCTTTGGCTTTCTGATAATCACCAAGGTCTTTATAAAGTCCGGCATAATTTTCGATAGCCTGGTAATATGCGTTTTTCCCGGATTCTTTTTTATCATCGCTTGCTTCTGAATTTAAAAAGGATATCCAGTTATTTATCGTGCTTTTCATCGACTGCATGGCCTTTTCCATATTCCCCTGACTACCATAAATCGCAGCAATATTGTTGTTAAGCATCGCCGGCCTGAAATATTTGTTGAGGGGCGTTTGCGGCAATTCTTTCAATACGGAACCTGCCAGTTTATAATAATACAATGCGCTGTCGATTTTTGAAGAAAACCACATCATCCCGCCCAGGGAGTTATAAGTAATGTACAAACTTGACTTTTCGGTTCCGGGCCACGATTCATAGTATTTTAAAGCTTTTCGATGATGTTGTAATGCCAGGTGCAAATTGCCAATATATTTTGCGTACGTGCCCATATTGCTGTGGACAAGCCCGAAATCTTCGCCCGTGGCATTTTTTATTTTTACAGTGTAATCAAGCGCTGTAAGGTTGCTCTCGTAAGCTTTTTGGGGGTTGCCAATGAGGTTGTAAAAAGAACCCAGTTCCAGGTACAGTTGACGCAGCAAGCGGGGTTTCACGGTACTTGCCTTGATGCCGTCAGTAAATTCCGTAACAGCTTTTGTTGCCTGGCTGGTATTACTTAATTTCAGTTTTACTTTCCCGATATAATAAATGTAATCAATTAATGAGTCTGTTAATTGCTGGGATTTTAGCCGGGCAATTTGTTGCTGAAGAGCAGAATCGGCCCTGACAAATTCCCCGTTACTTAAATAGCTGTCAATCAGTTTTGTACCGGTGATTTTCGCATCTTGTCCAAAGCTGATTTGAATTACGATAAAGTATGATATAAATGTTATTTGTCTTTTAAAGTTCATCATTTTGCAGAGCCCATCTCTTTTAAAATCAAATTGCTGTTTTCAAGGTTGCTTTTTTTGAACGAGTGGATGGCTTTTTCCGAATGGCCCTCTTTTAAGAGCGCCAGGCCCAAATAATACCAGGCTTCATTGATAAATGTGCTATTCGGATATTTTACCGCCTTTGAAAGATAAACAATGGCTTTTTTGTTTTCACCTTGTGCTAACCAGGCAACGCCAAGGTAAAAATTCAACGTGTCGTTTTTGGGCTTTTGTTCAATCAGGGGCCTCCAGCGCCTGATGGCCGGTTTGTATTTCCCCTGTTTGTAGTCCACCATGCCCCGGTAAAACTCGTAATCGGGTGTGGTACTCATGGGGGTGACCAGGCCCGGATCGGGCTTGAAGTATTGGGAAAAAAGTTTTTCGTCCGGAGTTTTCCGGACAGACAGCAGCCAGACACCCAACCCGATCAGCAAAGCTATAGATGCGGCGATGGCATACTTCAGAAAAGGCCTGACAGAGATTACCCGGCGGTTCCCGGCAGTGAGTTCTTCATGGAAATCATCCAGTTTTTCGCGGAGTTTTTTTTCTTCGATGGCATGTAGCAAAGCCCTGACTTCCTCCGTTTGTTTTCGTAACCGGGGGTCGGTTTTCAGGGAAGCTTCAAAATCCGGCTTCTCATTGTCGTCCATCCTTCCGGTAAGATACCGCTCAATACGTTCAAACTCTTCCTGTGATTGGTTGTGCTTTTTCATCCGGTTTTTTCATTTGATTTCCCAGACCGGGAATTGTCATTTTTACTAACGAATACATTATTCAACATCTTTTTCAAAGGCAAGCTCACGTAAAACCTGCATGCACCTGTACTTTTTGTTCCTGGCAGATGAAGCATCCATTTGCAGCTCTTCGGCAATTTCCTTCATTGATTTTTTCTCGAAATAAAACTTGATCAGCAGGTTTTTACAGGCTTCACCCAGTTTTTCAAATGCTTCCATTGCCACCGAAAGTTTTTTGTTAAATTCTTCAGAATCACCTTTGCCATCAGCAGGTAAATGAACAGGTTCGGCAATTGAGCTATTGAACGCAACCTTCTTTTTATATTCCGGTGACCGCAGATAATCCATCCACTTGTTTTTTGCTATGGTATATAAATAACCGTTTATAGCGCTATTATTTTCCGGTAAAAATTTATTGTCTTTTATGTTTCTCCATGCCGCAATGAATGCTTCCTGAAAAATGTCTTTGGCCTCTTCTTTTGTCCCGCTGTTTCGTAAGATTAATGTTTCAACTTTCTCATAGTTGTCTTTGTAAAGCGTTCGTAAAGCCCATTCTTCGTTAACTTTTATGGCCTCAACCAACGGGGAGGTAAACGTATTTTGATAAAGAACAGTAGCAGCTTTGGCCATGTTTGAGGGAATTACGGCTGTAAGATACTGTTTTTTCATCTTTTTTTATACGATACATTTTACCCTGATTTTAGTTTTCCGTTTATTTATTGCGTTTTCGTTTAATTGCTGACGGTTTTTTAACAAAACTTTAACATTCATATTTCTGGTACCAGCGTTTTTTCAACGCTTACTCTTTTATGCAACGCACACTGTACCCGAATCCGATATGGGCGGGGTCGCGTCTGACTTCTTAATTGTTTCATGGGAATTGTGTTTTAACGATTCATGTTTTTCTATCTTATACATCGGGCCTATGCGAAAATGTCATCAATAATTGCAAAAAGAAAATAAATTACGGATCCGGTGTTTCACAGCCTTTCTAAATAACAGTAAATAAAAATGTTAGGGTTTATTTTAGTGGTTATAAATTATAAATTAACACCTGAGAGTTTCGCCGACAGGCTTTCAATAATTCTTATTTGCAAATCAGAAATCAAAACAATACCATTAAAAGTTATTTTGTGGCGGGCAACTTCTATTCAGTTTCAATCGTCTTAAAAACATAAGAAGGTTAATGTACTTAAACGAGGCGTATATTATTAACGGATGCCGGAGAGGTAAGCATCGCGCCCAGAAAGCACTGTTTGATCGTTATCATCCGGTGTTAATGGGCATTTGTGTCCGTTATGCAAAAAGCAATGCAGAGGCCGAAGACATTCTGCTTGTGGGACTTGCAAGGATATTTAATAAAATAAACGATTACAGCGGAAGAGGTTCGTTTGAAGGATGGATGAAAAGGATCATGATCAATGTGGCCATTGACAATTACCGGAAAAACCTGAAACATTATTTTACTGAAAATTTCGATGATCTCACAACAGATGATACCGGCGTTGATTACATTCCCGATAATTTTTCGTTGGAGGACATTATCCGGACAATACAGGAATTACCCAACGGCTACCGGATCGTTTTTAACTTGTATGCCATTGAAGGATATACGCATAAGGAAATTGCTGAAAAACTTAATATCACGGAAAGCACTTCGAAAACGCAACTGATGAAAGCAAGGAAGAAATTAAAACAAAAATTGCTGTTACTTGAAAGCATTCCGGAAATACAACCTTTTATTGAAAAAAAAAACATCGTTGAACCGGGCAAAATATTTTAAAGGAAATGAAGAATGATTTTAATCAAATAGACGAATTCTACAGGAAGGCTTTAAAAAACCACACGCAGAATGCTTCCGCCTATACCCGGGTCAAAATGCGCTGGCGCCTGTTCTGGCTAAATTACAAGGGGTACATTCTTGGAATTGGCGCTACGGCAATATTGGTGTTGGGCATTTATTTTTTCACAGGGTCCATAAACAGCGAACAGCAAAATTCCGTGACAGAAAAAAGTATGACAACCCGGTCATTTGAATCAGGGCCAATATATACAGAACCGGCCATTACACAAGCAAAAAAGAGTAATTTATCAAAACCTTCCGGTAACCAAGACCGGGAAAATGCCTCAACACCAGGCACAAGCAATTTTTCTGCAAATAACAATAACCTGAATATCATAAACGATGCCACTCCTCCGGAACCGGAAACCACCATTTCCAATAATACAAATGAGGTTGCAATAACCGCAAACACTGATGTAAAGAGACTGCCGGGGATTTCACCCACCGAACGAAGTGATTTTAAAATAAATTCACTTGCCGGTAAAAAAATTGAATTGGCCGCATTGGATACCGGATTCCTTGTGAAAACCCCTTACGACATTAAGCTGAAAAAGAACCGGATCAGCATCGGATTTTATGTTGCTCCTTCTTATACAGGGTTTGCCTTAAAAGCAGCAGCAGGTTATGAGGATCATTTAAAATACAGAAACGAACATGAAGGGCCGGCAATTTCCGTTTCAACCGGTGTCAACATCAGGTTAAATATGCGAAACTGGTATATCCAAACCGGACTGGAATACAGCGAATTCAGGCAAACCCGGAATTACAACAACTCCTTTCAGGCACTTGACAGCCTGAACAGTTATTTTCAAACAGATACGATATGGGGTTGGGTATTCGACCCGCCGGATATCGGCAAACCGATAATCCTGGGATATGACACAATTTTTGTCCCGGTTTACAACACAACCCAGGAAGGATACAACCGTTGGAAATACCTGGAAGTTCCGTTAACGGGCGGGTACAAATTCAACCGGGGCCGATTTGGCTTTGAAGTCAGTACCGGTTTTTCCTGTGGCTTTCTACTTGATGCCCGGGGCAACGTGCCAGACCTTAACGATAAAAACAGATTTACAGAATTAAATGACCTGAACGATGAAATGAACAAATACCTGTTCAATTATATTTTTCAGGCCGGCTTTACTTATCACCTCACCCCTGCCTGGAGTTTGAGCCTGTCACCTTTCTACAAACAAAACCTGAATTCAGTTTTTAAAAATAATTACCCGGTTGATCAAAAGTTCAGGTCATTTGGTATTAACTTTGGATTGAAAGTTGACCTTTAGGGTTTTGTTTAAAAAATACCGTGAAAGGTGCTGATGAGGATTTTTATTTTTATATCACTGGTTTTTTTGTTTAATGATGTGCTCATCGCACAGCAAGAGGCAGCGATTTGGTATTTCGGCAACCAGGCCGGGCTGGATTTCAATTCCGGGGAACCGGTTGCGATCACCAACAGCAGGATGAATGCCGAAGCCGGATGCGCCGTTATTAGTGACAAAACAGGTCAGCTTCAGTTTTACACCGACGGCAATAAGATTTGGGACAAAGAACATCAAATCATGCCGAATGGTTTTGGGCTGAAAGGCAGCCAGAAGTTAAACCAGAACACGCTCATTGTTCCTTTGTCGGGTTCTGCCGATATATATTATTTGTTTACGGTGAATGCCGATTTTGATACCATCGGAATGAATTATTCCGTTTTGGATATGCGACTGAATGATAGCCTGGGGGATGTGGTTATGAAAAATCAGTTGCTCTCCGAAGGTGTTGTTGAAAAACTGACGGGGGCAAGGCATTGTAATGGCAGAGATATCTGGATAGTTGCCCATGACCGCTTTGACGGATACTACAGCTACCTGTTAAGTGCAGACAGTCTGAATAAAACACCGGTCATCAGCAGAACAGGAAACAACGTCCGGGCAGATATCGGTTATATGAAAATGTCACCTGCCTCCAGCAGGATCGCCATGCCTGTTAACAACAGTGTGACTCTGGTTGAGCTTTGCCGTTTTCAAAACAGGACTGGGAAAGTGTTTGACCCGGTTAGAATTCTGCCCCGCGACAGCGTGATTTATGCTTACGGCATCGAATTTTCACCGGACAGCAATCTGCTGTACATCAGTACAGGCGGGAGACAATACAAATTGTGGCAATATGATATCACGCTGGAAACGGAGCAAGAGATCAACAACTCCGCAAAGCTCATAGCCACAGGTAATAACTTTGCATTACAACTGGCTTCCAATGAAAAACTTTACATTGCCAAAGAAAACAGCAACGAGTTGAATAGTATTCTTGCACCGGATAAAAATGCACCTGACTGTGATTACCGGAAAAATAACATCGGTCTGGCAGGCGGCCTGTCGTTAAAAGGATTACCCAATTTTCTGCCGTTTTACTTTTACAATCCCCGGATACCGGCCGGAGGATTATGTCACGGTGACACGACGTTTTTCAGTTTCCCGCAATATCTGAACAGCGATTCACTGACCTGGGATTTTGGCGACGGGTCTTCCCCATTAACAACAAAACAGATAGGAAACATACATCATCTGTATCCTGATGCATCTACATATCAGCTTGAGTTACTGGTTCATCATTGCGGCATATCGGATACGATAACACGGACGGCGAACATCCAGAATCCGCCTGTCGTTTTTCTGGGAAACGATACAACCATTTGTGGATATTGTACTATCAAACTCAATGGCGGCGACGGGATGGACGATTGGTTATGGCAGGACGGCAGCCGGTTACAATATTACGAGGTGAAAAATGCGGGATCCTATTCAGTTACTGTATGGAAAAACGGCTGCACGGCTTCCGATACGATAAAAATAAGTAGAGGACCGGTCAATGTTTATATGCCGAATGCCTTTACACCCAACGGCGACGGCATCAATGATTTTTTCGCACCGGTGATTGCCGAACCGCTGGAAAATTACCACCTGATCATTTTCAACCGGTCGGGAAAAGTGATATTCGAAAGTTACAACACAAATGTGGGATGGGATGGATATTTCAGGGGAAAACCGGAGAATATCGGCGTATATAGCTGGAAAATTATTTATTCGGTTAGTCAAGTTCAGAATTATACTGAAAATAAAAAAACAGGTACAGTACTTCTGCTCCGGTAATCTCTGATTTTTAATATTTTACTGAACAGGGCAACTATAAAATCATTTCTTCCGTCTTATGTGTAAAGAGCCAGGTTAGATAATAAGTCTTTAAATCGCAATACCATGAAAAAAATTATCCTTTTTACTTTGATCACCATCAGTTCAAACTTTTTAATGGGCCAGTTTGCCCCGGTTGCCGTTGACGACACAACCCATTTGAGTCTCGGGGAATTCGTAACGGTCAATGTGACCCAAAACGATTACCACCCGGGTGGGCGGAAATTCTGGGTGAAATCGGCGCCGGGTTCTTTTTCTTTTACCGACAACACCATAACTTATTATGCGGACTATGATCGTTATTTTGGCATAAATAATGATTTTGTTTATAAATATGTCCTGATCGATGAAGACGGATATTCCTATCAGGAAAGCGTGGGCTATGTTTATGTTTATTATACCCATGGAAATGTTTCGAAATATCTGGATACGAACAATATCCGGGCAAAAATAAATCCCTGGGGAATGCAATTCTGGCAAGGCCCCACTAACATCTGGGCTGCTGTTTACCCTCCAGAAGATACAGTATTGTATGAATATCCCAAAGGCAGCATAAAAAATACCATATTCAATGAAAATATCTGGGTGGGCGGCATGGATGAAAACGGACAATTCCGGCTGGCAGCCGAACGTTATTGCGGTATAGGAAAGGATTTCTGGGAAGGTCCGTTAAGCATTTCCGGTTCGGAGGTATCCATTGATACCTCAACAGTCATGAAATGGCACAGGGTTTGGAAATTGAATGTGGATCAGATCATTTACCATAAAAATCATTGGAAGGATTCCGGCTATCAGCCGATTGAAGCTATTGCCACGTGGCCTGCCCACGGTGATCCGAAATTAAACCAGGCCGATTATCTGGCTCCGTTTGTTGATGTTGACGGCGACAGTATTTATGATCCCATGAAAGGGGATTATCCCCTGATACGCGGAGATCAGTGTATTTTTTTCATATATAACGATGTTCGCGAACACACCGAGACTCAAGGTAAACAAATCGGACTGGAAATTCATGGAATGGCTTATGAATTTTACAACCCCGATACCCTCTCTTTGAATAATACCGTATTTTTCAGTTATAAAATATTCAACCGGTCGGGCCATACTTTAAATGATACTTACATCGGTGTATTTTGTGACTTTGAAATTGGTTATGCCTTTGATGATTATGTGGGATGTGATGTAGGAAGAGGTGCCTTTTACGGATACAACGGAGAAGATATTGACGGTAACGGTGAACCGCATTCCTATGGAGAAAATCCGCCTGCACAAGGGATTGTTATTCTCGGCGGCCCCCTGATGGACCCGAACAACCAGGACGACCCTGTCGGCGGCTGTGACGAAAGTATTAATGGTGTGGGATTCGGAGACGGGATCGTGGACAATGAACGGTTTGGGATGACAAAATTTATTTACTTCAATAATAGCAGCGGCGTTCAGGGCGATCCTTTTCAAGCCGATGAATATTATAATTATATGAAAGCCATTTGGAAAGACAGTACAGCCATGGAGTACGGAGGTAACGGTCATATCGCTAGCGGAGCTTATGGTCCGGCAGCCAATTTTATGTTTCCCGGCTTAACAGATCCCTGTTACTGGGGAACAGGAGGTGAAAAACCTTATGGCCCTGTTGACTGGACGGAGGAGACGGCAGGGAACAGACCGGATGACAGAAGAGGGTTGAGCGTAATGGGCCCGTTTACTTTCCTACCCGGATCGGTGCAAAAAGTTGACCTGGCTTTTGTTACAGCCAGAGGTGATGACGGCCCGTACTCTTCGGTAGAACTGCTGAAACAATATATTGACGAAGTAAAACAGGGTTACTATAAAAATTCGGATTATTACGGTTACCAGTGGCTCGGGGAAAAAGAACATCAGGTCGTTAATAAAAATACGCTGAAAGTCTTCCCCAATCCGGCCACAACGGAAATATGGGTTGATTATCCTGCGGGCAGAAACCAGGTTACTTATTGTGTTTTTGATATTTACGGAAGACAGATCAGGCAGGGAGTAATCAATTCGGAAGGGCCGTTCAGTATCTCAATGACAGGGATGCAAAAAGGACTTTATGTGGTCACTGTTCAAGATGGCAACACAATTTATACCGTCAAAGTAATGAAAGAATAATAACGAACTGAAGTTATTTTATGCTTCAATCAGCCCTGTGATTAAAAATACATTGAATCACGGGGTTTTTTAATGTACCGGTGACTTTAGTCGCTGTTTTTAATAGCCCTCCCTGTTTCGGTGACTGAAGTCGCCGGTATGTAAAATTACAGGAACAGTTGTGATTACAATTCCTTTACTGCTTCAATCAATTGCGGGATGACTTTAAAAGCGTCTCCCACAATACCGTAATCGGCTGCCTCAAAGATGGGGGCTTCGGGGTCTTTGTTGATGGCTGCAATGAATTTTGAGGAACTTACCCCTCCAAGATGCTGGATAGCCCCCGAAATGCCGAACGCCATATAAAGGTTCGGTGCAATAATCTTACCGGTTTGTCCGACATGCTCTTCGTGCCCGCGCCATCCTTCATCCGATACCGGACGCGAACAGGCCAGCCCGGCGCCAAGCAGGTCGGCCAGTTCTTCGAGCCCACCCCAGTTTTCGGGGCCTTTCATCCCTCGTCCTCCGGAAATCACTACCTCAGCATCGGTCAGCAGTACTTTGCCTGTAATCTTGTTTGTTTCTTTTACGGTAGTGGCAAATTCCTCATCGCCAACCTGCGGGTCGAAGGCTTCAATACTGACCTTGTTTTCGGTTTCTACCGGTTCATAAGAGTTCTGGAAAAAGGTAAGCACTTTTTCATCCGCATCCACCTGAACATTGGCAAAGGCTTTTCCGGTAAACACTTTCTTTTTTACCACAAAGGGATCATACCCTGACGGTAAGGCGGTAACACCTGAAACCAAGCCGGCATCCAGTTTTATCGCTACCCGCGGGGCAAGTGCCTTGCCCAGGTTGTTGTGTGCAAAAATGACCACTTTGGCCCCTTCGGCTTTGGCCGCCTTGGCCACGGCAAGTGATAAGGCTTTATTGTCTATGGAATTAAACCGGTTATCATTTACGTTCAGCACTTTGTCGGCACCGTACTTTCCTAATTTTTTTAATTCGTCTTCAGCTACTTTACCAATTGATAAAGCTGTAACCGGAATGCTTAGTTCTTTCGCAATGGCGGCTCCGTAAGAAACCAGTTCAAAGCTGAATTTCTTAAATTTCCCGTCCCAGTTTTCTGTATAAATTAATACTGACATTTTATTTCGTTTTTTGATTTAACATATAATTAAAGAACCTTGGCTTCCTCATGTAACAACCTGATCAGCTCTTTGGCATTTTCTTCATCAACCAGTTTGCAGGCTGCTTTCGGAGGAGGCAATTCGAAGTTGATCATTTCTGTTTTGGCTTTGGCTTCAACAGGAGAAACAACATTCATCGGTTTTTTACGTGCCATCATGATGCCCCGCATGGCCGGGATTCTCGGTTCTTTGGCTATTCCTTTCTGGACAATGGTGACCACCGGGCTGGCGATAGTTAAAACCTGGGAACCACCGTCTATCTCACGGTTAATAATCAGTTCCCCGTTTTCAATATTCAGTCCGGAAACGGCGGATACAGAATTGAAACCAAGCAATTCGGCCAGCATCCCGCCAACGGCAGAACCGTTATAATCGGAGGCCTCAATGCCTGCCATGATGATATCAAAATCTTTACCGACCTCTGCCAGTTGGATGGCAACAAAAAAGGCGTCTTCAGGCTCGGCATCCACACGGATAGCCTCATCGGCGCCAATGGCCAGGGCTTTTCGCAAAGTGGGTTCGGTAGTTTGTCTTCCCACATTGCCAACGGTTATTTTTTCAACCGCTCCCGCTTCTTTCAGTTCAACGGCACGGGTCAGGGCCAGTTCGTCCCAGGGATTGATGATCCACTGTACGCCTGTGCTGTCGAATGCAGTGTTGTCTCCCGTAAACCTGATCTTGGTTGTGGTATCGGGAACATTACTTATTAAAACTAAAATTTTCATAGTACAGTTTTTTATTTAATTGGTTTGGACTCTCAAGGAAATGAACAAAAATCGTAAAAAAATCATTACAAAATTACAATGCGTGCATAATAAATTTTATCATGATTGTCCTTGGCCCTATTTATAAACCGGAAACGGTGAAAATGAAAACAGGCAAATTCTCAATTTTCTTGTAAACTAATCGGTTCTTTTCCCTTCCTTCCTGCCGGATGCAGTTTCTATCAGGAACTTAAAATCGGATAAATATTGACTTTGTTTATCATTAAAATAAACATAAAACGGAGGAGTGAGTTCAATGGGGATTTTCACGGTAGTATAATTCCACCAGCCCCTGTCGTAAGGAACTTCGGGTGCCTGGTAGCTGAGGTCTTTCTCCCAGAGTTTGCCTTTGTCATCCCTCCCGCGGATGATCACAAAAAACCATTTGAAATTGGCCCGTTCTTCATCGCCGCGTGCGAGATAAATTTCCAGTTCGCCACCTTTTGCAGTCTTTTCCAGGTTTTTGAACTCTTCATCACGCTGTTGGTCGCTCCAATTATTTTCTTCTGCTGTTTTGGTCAATTCCGCGTTGAGTTGGTTCAGGTCTTTATAAGCCACAGCAGTAATGGGAAGGAAATTATATGCTGCCGGGGCATGAAAAACATGGCCGAAAATTTTGGTAACGGCAAAACCGTTGAAGTACCGGGTTTCATTATCCTGCCAGGTTTTTTCGTAAAGTTTGGGATTGATATCCTGTTCCTGTGCTAAGAGGCTTGTGGCAAACAGGAAAATGCCGAGATACAATAATGTTTTCATAACCAGGGAAATAATTAATTAATCCAGTGTGTAACCCGTTGCAAAAACAATGCCGTTCAGGGTTTGAAACCGGCTTTCACTTCAGCAAAATCAAAAATAAGATGAGGTTTTTCTTCAAACCGGTTGCCTACCACAGCTATATCGGCGCCTGCTTCAAATACACTTTTCAGTTTTTCCGTTGTCCGGATGCCGCCGCCAATGATCAGGGGGACTTCGATGGACTGTTTCACAAAACCGATCATTTCTTCGGGAACGGTTTTTTCGGCACCACTGCCGGCATCCATAAAAATGGTTTTCAGCCCCAGCATTTCACCGGCCATGGCAGTACAGGCGGCGATGTCTTTTTTGTCGTTGGGAATGGGGAATGAGTTGCTCATATACGAAACTGCCGTGGGCCTGCCGCTGTCAATCAGCATATAACCCGTCGGGATGGTTTCCAGGCCCGAAAGTTTGATGTATGGCGCTGCCAATACGTGCATCCCGATGAGCATGTCCGGGTTCCGTCCTGAAATAAGCGAAAGAAAAAGCATGGCATCAGCATTGCGGGCGATCTGGTAAGTGTTTCCCGGAAAAAGTATCACCGGGATATTGCTGTTTTCTTTCAGTATCCTTACACTATGGTAAAGCATGTCACTGGTGAGCAGGCTTCCTCCCACAAATAAAAAATCAACCCCGGCCTTTTGGGCAATTCCGGCTGTTTTTTCCAGTTGCTCAGGTGATTGTTTGTCCGGATCAATCAGAACGGCCAGTTGTTTTTGAGGTTTCAGAAAATGGTCAATAGTTTTCATGCGGTTGCTTTATTGCAAATTTAGAAAAATGATAAAACCATAGTCATATAAAATCTTTTTATAACGGGTTAAATCTTATTTTTAAAATACCGCCTTTGCAATCTTCTGAATATTATCCGATTTGCCCATAGTATAAAAATGAAGTACGGGCACACCCTTTTCCATGAGTTCTTTGGATTGCCGGATGGCCCATTCCACGCCGAGTTCCCGTACTTCACTGTTGTTTTTGCATTTGAGCATTTCTTTCACAAGCCCTGCCGGGATGTCCACATTAAAGGTTTTGGGAATGGAAACAATCTGATCCCTGGTGGTTATGGGTTTCAATCCGGGAATAATGGGAACAGTGATGCCTTCGGCCCGGCAACAGTCCACAAAGTCGAAATAGTTACGGTTGTCATAAAACATCTGGGTAACAATATAATGCGCCCCGGCTTCTATTTTCTTTTTCAGGAAATGGATGTCGCTGTCCATGTTGGGTGATTCGGCATGTTTTTCGGGATAACCGGCCACGCCGATACAAAAGTTCATTGAGCGCGTGTTCAGCAATTCTTCATCAAGATAGATGCCTTTGTTCAGTTTGTTGATTTGATCCACCAGTTCCAGTGCATGTTGGTTTCCTTCCGGTTCGGGGATGAATTTTTTCATGCCCACCTGCGGATCGCCACGCACAGCCAGCACATCGTTGATGCCAAGAAACTGCAAGTCAATGAGGGCATTTTCCGTTTCTTCTTTGGTAAACCCGCCACAGATGATATGCGGAACAACATTCACGCCATAGCGGTATTTTATTGCCGCTGCAATTCCAACCGTTCCGGGCCGTTTCCTCACGGTTTTCTTCTTCATGAACCCGTTGGGGAGGTTTTCATAAACCACTTCTTCCTGGTGATAGGTGATGTTGATAAATGCCGGGCTGAACTCCATCAGCAGGTCAATGGCATTGGCCGTTGAGGTGAAATCCTGCCCTTTCAGCGGTGGCAGCAACTCAAACGAAAACAAGGTGCTTTTCGCTTTGGATATATGTTCTATGACTCTTTCTTCCATATCTGTTCTTCAAAAGATTGATTAAAAAACTGCTTTTTAAACCAGATTTCAAAAGCAGGGTCTAAAAAATTAATAGTGTTCCCTGTGTTTTCAATGACATCATTTTTTATCAGGATTTTTTTATTTTTCAACACATTCCGCGGTGTACCCAGTTTATACTTTTGCATCACTTCCGTGCTTGTAAGCTGAACTTTTCCGGATGCCACCGCTTTCAATAAATTAATCTGCGTAGGGCTCATCGTTTCAATTTCTTTTTGATAAAACGGAGTGTTGGCATAAATCACCTCCTCAAGTGCTTTTTTTATTTCCTCAACGGTGGCTTTTTGATCCGTCAAATTCCAGGTATAATGGGCAAGCTGCTGAACATACCACGGATGGTTTTTCATCAGTTTTGGGATAATTGCCGCATCGGTCTTTTCAATCATTTTCCCTGTTTTGGCAAAACTATTAATAATGAAACTGATCCAGTCTTTCGTGTTAATTTTTTCGAGAAGGATAATGTCTCCAAAACGGTAAAAAGGTTTTGAAGGATTGTTGAATATATCGGCCATCATATGGCGCTTGCTTCCGTAAAGACAGTAAGTAACCAGTTTCTGACGCTGCCATACCGCCCTCATTTTTTTCTCAAAATCAAGGAAACCGGGATAAGAGGCAGTGTTTTGAAATTCATCCAGACAAATGATGAACCGGATATTTTTCTTTTTGGCTATGACTTCCGGGAGGTTTAAAATTTCATTGGAGTGCTTTTGTAACTCTTCCCATTCAAAACTTAAGCTGAAATCCGAATAAGGATCAATGCCAAAACTTATTTTGGGGATCAATTGCCTGAAAAAATTCTTGCTGTTGTCTATCCATTCTTCCCATTTATTGGAAGACACTTTAATGACTTCACCGGCAAAAGTTTCCAGAAATTCTTTTTCGGAAGAAACTGAAAAAAGATCAATGATTACTGTTTTGTGATCTTTGTTTTTACGCTTTATATTATTCACAACTTTCTCAACCAGAGATGTTTTCCCCCATCTCCTGGGAGAGATGATCATCGTATTTATTCCCTGGATCAGATTGTTGTAAAGCTTTTTAATTTCAGCTTTCCGGTTGGTAAAAGCTTCGGAGCTTACCGTATTTCCATATATGAAAGGTGAATCTGACATTGTTCTTATTTAGTGTAATGATACCAAGTGGTATAATACCAATCGGTATAATACCAAGTGGTATTATTCGCAAAGATATAAATTTATTATTATATCATATTCCCCGGCATGATCTTTTTCAAAAACTCCAGAGAAACCCCTTTCCGTCTTGCATAATCTTGCAATTGATCGGGCAGCAATTTGCCCACATTGAAATATTGCGCACCGGGATGGGCAAAATAGTACCCGCTCACTGTGGCCGCCGGATACATGGCGAAATTTTCCGTGAGTTTTACGCCGAGACTTTTCTCCGCTTCCAGCAGATCGAAAATCTTTCTTTTTTCCGAATGATCGGGACAGGCCGGATAGCCCGGCGCCGGACGGATGCCGCGGTATTTTTCCCGCAAAACATCATTCAGTTTCAGATTTTCACCGGCCGCATAGCCCCAGTATTCTTTCCTGACTTTCAGATGCAGCAACTCTGTAAAGGCCTCCGCCAGCCGGTCGGCAAGCACTTTGAGCATGATGGCATCATAGTCATCGTGGTCTTTTTCAAAACGTTCAATGTGTTTTTCTATTCCGATGCCGGCCGTTGCCACAAAAGCGCCGATGTAATCTGTTTTGCCCGAACTTTCGGGAGCAATGAAATCCGACAAACAAAGATTGGGAACACCGGCAGGTTTTTCTTCCTGATTGCGCAAAAATTCAAATTTTACGTTTTCATTTTTCAGCACAACCGTTTCATTCTTTGTACTTGCCTCCCAGATACCGAATTCAGCATTGGCTGTCAGCCATTTTTCTTTCATGATCGTATCCAGCAACGCATTGGCGTCATCAAACAATTTCTGCGCCTCTTTGCCCTTAACCGGGTCGTTAAAAATAGCCGGGTATTTCCCGTTCATCTTCCAGGCATGGAAAAAGAAAGTCCAGTCAATGAACGGACTGATCTCTTCCAGCGGATATGCTTTCAGGACTTTTACACCCGTAAAATGAGGTTCGGATATTTCTGTGTCTTGCCAGTCGGGTTTAAACCGGTTTTTCCTTGCCTGCTTGAAAGGAACGTAAGTTTTATCTTGCTGCCGTTTCAGGTGTTTTTCCCGCAACGCCTCATATTTGGTTTCTATTTCCGCAATGTATTTGTCTTTCTCCCCTGAAAGCAGTTTGGCAGTCACACCGGTCACCTTGCCGGCATCGCGCACATGAATGACCGGATGTGCATAGTTGGGCTCAATCTTCACCGCCGTGTGAATTTCGGAAGTCGTCGCCCCACCGATCAGGAGCGGGATGTTCATGTTTTTCCGTTTCATTTCACGGGCCACATGCACCATTTCTTCCAACGAAGGGGTGATCAGCCCGCTGAGGCCTAAAATGTCAGCGTTTTCCTTTTCCACCGCTTCAAGAATTTTTTCAGCCGGCACCATCACACCCAGATCAATTACCTCGTAATTGTTGCAGGCCAGCACCACACCCACGATGTTTTTGCCAATGTCGTGCACATCACCTTTTACTGTGGCAAGCACAATCTTTCCGGCATTGGATTGTTTTCCTGTTTTTTCCGCTTCGATGTAAGGCAATAAATACGACACCGCCTTTTTCATCACACGGGCGCTTTTCACCACCTGTGGGAGAAACATCTTTCCGGAACCGAACAATTCACCCACCGTATCCATACCGGCCATCAGCGGCTGTTCGATCACATCAAGGGCACGGGGCAGTTTTTGGCGGGCTTCTTCAACATCCGTTTCAATGTATTCGGTAATACCCCTGATCAGTGCATGTTTCAGCCGTTGTTCAACGGGCAGCCTGCGCCATTGGCTTACTTTTTCCCTGGTTGTTGAACTCGTCTTTTTCATGTTGTCAGCGTAAGCCAGCAACCGTTCGGTGGCATCTTTTCTGCGGTTCAAAACCAGGTCTTCAACCAGGGTTTTCAGATCGGCAGGTATCTCGTCATAAATTTGTAACATGCCCGGATTCACGATGCCCAGATCCATTCCCGACTTGATGGCATGATAAAGAAAAACGGAATGGATGGCCTCGCGCACCGTATCGTTTCCGCGAAAAGCAAAGGATAAGTTGCTGACCCCGCCACTTACTTTGCAATAGGGCAGGTTCTCTTTGATCCACTTTGTGGCTTTGATAAAATCAACTGCATAGTTGTTGTGTTCCGGGATTCCGGTTCCGATGGCCAGGATGTTGGGGTCGAAAATGATGTCTTCGGGCGGGAAGTTTACTTTCTCTGTCAGGATATTATAAGCCCGTTCACAGATCTGTATCCTTCGTTCATAGGTGGCTGCCTGCCCCTTTTCATCCAAAGCCATCACCACCACGGCGGCACCGTAATCCCTGATCTTTTTTGCATGTTCAACCAGTTCCTTCTCCCCGTTTTTCAGGCTGATGGAGTTGACGATGCACTTTCCCTGAACACATTTCAGTCCCGCTTCGATCACTTCCCATTTGGATGAATCAATCATAATGGGCAGCCGGGCAACTTCCGGGTCGGAAGCCAGCATATTCAGGAATTTGACCATTTCCTTTTCGGCGTCCAGCATGCCGTCGTCCAGGTTGACATCCAGGATTTGTGCACCGCCTTCCACCTGTTCCCGCGCTATGCTTAAAGCTTCTTCGTATTTCCCTTCACGGATAAGCCGTGCAAATCTGCGGGAGCCGTTCACATTGGTACGTTCACCGATATTGATAAAATTCTTTTTCCTGTCAATTTTCAAAGGCTCAAGCCCGCTTATTTCTGTAATGTGGTGATGTTTGGGGATCATCCTGCGTTCAGCCTTTTTGGCCAGCCGTGCAATCTCACGGATGTGTTCCGGTGTTGTACCGCAACATCCCCCGACAATGTTGGCGAACCGGTTATCCAAAAAGTCTTTAATCTGATTGGCCATTTTCAGGGGTGTTTCATCATACTCGCCAAACTCGTTTGGAAGGCCTGCATTGGGATAGACACTCACGTTGAACGGGGCAATTCCGGAAAGTTCTTCAAGGTAAGGCCTCATTTGTTCCGCACCCGTTGAACAATTCAGGCCCACGCTCAGCAAGTCAATGTGTGAAACAGAATTAAAAAACGCTTCCAATGTTTGTCCCGAAAGTGTACGGCCACTGGCATCGGCAATGGTTCCCGAAACCATGACAGGCAGTTTCTTCCTTTTTTTACGCATAATATCGTTAATGGCGAAAAGGGCGGCTTTGGCATTCAGCGTATCAAAAATGGTTTCCACCAACAGGATGTCAGCACCACCTTCCAGCAGGGCAGATACCTGCTCGTAGTAATTGTTGCACAATTCATCGAAGGTAACATTACGGAAACCGGGATCGCTGACTTTGGGCGACATGGATGCGGTTTTGTTGGTGGGGCCCATGGCACCGGCAACAAAACGGGGTTTGTCCGGTTCCGATTTTGTGAATTTGTCGGCAGCTTCACGGGCAATTTGCGCCGCTTTCAGGTTCATTTTATAAACGTAGTCTTCCAGTCCGTAATCGCTTTGCGAAATGCGTGTGCCGTTGAAAGTATTTGTTTCAATAATGTCCGCTCCCGCTTCAAGGTAAGCTTCATGAATTTCACGGATAATTTGTGGTTGTGTAATATTCAGCAGGTCGTTGTTGCCTTTGACCCATTGCTTTATGTTTTTAAACTTTTCCCCTCGGTAATCCTCTTCTTCCAGCTTGTAGCGCTGGATCATGGTACCCATGGCCCCGTCGAGGACGAGGATACGGTGGGAGAGTTCTTGTTTTATATCGGTATTCATCATGTTCTTTGTATCGTTGTTCTTTGTATTGTTCCTCGCCCTGAAGGACGAGGTAACTGAATTGTTCTCATTATATAATTAACCAAACTTTAAACTAACAGTTACTCAATTTATCATTTCCCCGATTCCTCGGGGTTAGGTCTTGGCACCTTTTCCCGTGCGGGAAGGTTGCCAGGGTTTCGCAGAGCCTAATCTCTCCACCCTTCTTTATAAATCAAAATGGCTTGCGGCGGTCAGCGGCAGCAGATTTGAAATATGAAACAAAAGTAAATGAATTTTTTAATATCGCCGGTTTCATAAGACCGGGATTCTCACGGCATGCCAGTTCACTGTTCATCCGAAAGATGGCTCACCCGCCTGCCAAAGCGAAGCGGCGGGCAGGGAACTGAATGAGAGTGGTTTAGGGTTGTTTCATAGACGTAAGTTCCTGCCCAGCCGTATCCCGTCATTTGGCGGAGGAAACAGGTCGTGGCATTCAAGCCCACCTAGATAATTATTATTTCTCCACCTTGAAATCCATGGTCATGTTCCGGTCGTTGAACTTTGCTTTTACGGTGTACATCCCGTTGTCCCATCCGGAGACATCCAATGAAAAGGTTAAAACCTGAAGTGAAGAGGTGGCATCAAACAAATCTTTTACTTTTTTGCCACTGGCATTGTAAACACCGGCTTCAACCTTTTTATTCAGCATTCCGGCAATCCTCACGGTGACCGTGGCTGATGCCGGTTGCGGGAAGATGTTTATTCCCGGCTGCGTAACTCTGGCAGCATTCTTCCTGTTTTGTTTCATTGCCCTTTGCGGAAAAGCCCTGTCGGGATTCCACACCAGGATAAATGCCGGATCGTCCACGCGGTCGTAAAACCTCATGTTTTTGTTTTCGGGCAGGTCATATTTGGCGCGGATGGACTGAATACCTTTTTTCCACTGTTCTTTTTTGACAGACATCTCTTTGATGTACTGCTTTTTTTCAGCAGGATGGGCATCGGCTATTTTTTTCACCTGGCTGTTGAATGCCTCAAAGTGGGCTTTTTGTGTGCTTTTTCTGTCTTCGGGCGGCACTTTACCCTTCATGTTTTCATGAACGGCTTTCCACTGTTGTCTGATCTTTTCCAATGCTTCTTTTTCTTTGGCAGTCAGCACGCTCATAAATTTTTCCTGCTGTTCGATTAATTCGGGTTTTACGTTTTGTTCGTAATATGCACTGAATTCCTGATACAAAGGCCTTCCCTGAACATTCTGGGGTTGAGCCATAAGAGTTGTTCCGGTAAAAAGTAATAATGATGTCAATACGGTTACAATGGTCTTTTTCATGATTTTTTGTATTAAAGTTTGCCGGTTAGACAAAAACAAACTGGTTTTTATTCCACGGGCAGTATCTTTTTATTTTGATTCAGTAGCTGTTTTGGAAATATTTTGAATTACGACTATCAGGTTGTTATTTCCCTATTTCAGCCAGGCCCTTACACTTTTTGAGGAATTGATTTTGTGATTGGTGAGGTAATTTTCATGGTTTTGAACGATCTTTTTGTGTTCGTAATCATAGTTCAGCATGATGCCTGCCGACTGCGCTATTCCTTTTTCCGAAGGATCGGCCATCCAGTGCATATTTAAAATACGGGCACCGTTTGAAAGGTGAAAATGGGACACGGGATCATACGCTTTTAAGCCCCGTTTTATGTTGATCAGATAATGGGCACACAACCGCATGAGCGGTCTTTTTACTGTTTCCGCCAATTCCCGGTTTTCATGCCAGTGCTTATCTTCCAGAATTTCTGCCAGACCCAGACCGGGGTTATCTGTTTGGGAATAAGGACTTAGTTCACCGGCCTCCGATTTTGACAACAGCGGATCGCCCCCTTCACGCAGGTAAGGCACGAGCCAACCCATAAAACGGGGGACTGGTGAAAGGGTAGCAAAAGACTTCAGGTTTTTTAATTCAGCAGATAATTTTTTAACGACACGTTTAATCAGAAAATTCCCGAAATTAATCCCTGTCAGCCCCATTTGGGTATTTGAAATGGAATAAAATATAGCCGTGTCGGCCGTTGCAGGATCAACAGGTTCAGCATTTACATCTATCAGTTTTTGAATGTTATCAGGCATTCCGTTTACCAGGGCCACCTCAACAAAAATCAAAGGGTCGTTGGGCATCCTGGAATGAAAAAAGGCATAAACCCGGCGATCGGTATGCAGCCTGTGCTTCAGGTCGTCCCACGAAGATATTTCGTGAACTGCCTCATACTCCATAAGTTTCTCGAGCGTGGCAGCCGGCATGTTCCAGTCTATCTCCTGCAGATCCAGCAGGTTGATGTCAAAATAAGTGACAAGCAGGTTTTTGATGTCATCATCCAGCTTTTTCAGGCGGGGATAAGCTTTGATCAGCGGCAGGAGATCCTTTCGCATATCTTTCAGAAAAATAAAACCGTCGGGCAGAGTGATCAGTTGCCTCAGCAGTTTAACCCTCGGCGGGATCAGGGCTTCCCTGAATTCAAACTCTGCCCTGATGCGGTCTTCGTCGTGTTCTGTCTGCCGCAGGTTTTTTATTTTATCTTCCAGTAAAACAATATCCACATCAAATTGGGTAGCCAGTGTGATCAGGAAATTCTTTTTCCCTTTAGTAGTCAGGTTAATGTAAATCATTCCCAAATACACAACCCTGGCCCGGCGTGAAATATCACCCCCTTCTTCATTTAAACATTCTGACATTTGCTGAACGAGCAACTCTTTATTTTCCCCGGGCAGATCGGGATCTATTTTTGGGGGTGCATTTCCCGATTCGTACCATGCATTCATGATCTTTTCCACAGTGCGGCGGCTGACCCCGGCAATGGAAGCATCAATTTCGAAATTGAGTTTTTTTGTCCGTTTTTTCATTTTATTCTCAATCTGACGGGAAACGATTAAAAATCTTACCCGAAAACATTGCTAAATTAACCGATAACAAAAAGCAATTATTAATTTCGGGCAATTATCTTGATATTTGCACTCCTTTTTTTTATGAAACAATGGACATGAACAAATCAAACAAACCCGATTTAAAAGGGGACCCCGGCTGGAAGGAGGTTAATTATCCTGAAGAGTATCGTAAGCAACGTTCATTTGTGATTGGTGACCACTCCGGCGACCGGTTGACCGTCAGATATTTTACGCGTGAAAGTGACAACCGGTTTTTTGGCAAAGTTTATTTTGGCGTGGCCACACAGGGTCCTCCCGGACATGCACACGGGGGAAGCATGGCAGCCGTGTTGGATGAAGCCATGGGGTTTGCAGCCTGGTTAGCTGGGCAAACAGTGGTTGCCGCAAAAATTATTGTGGAATATATTGAGATGCTTCCGGTAAACTCAGTCGTAACGGTTGAAGCCTGGGTGGAATCAATTGACGGCCGCAAGGTGGTTACAAAAGGGAAAATATACAGCGGTGATCTCGTTTATTCCACTTCCGAAGGTTTGTTCATCAATGTTCCGGCTGAAAAATTCGGGGATATGGCGCATTATTTATATAAGGTGAAAGAGCAGGGTAGGAAGTAGTGATAACCTTTCGGGTCAAGGAAAGTGTTGCAAGGGCGGGGAACAAGCCCGTAGCCATCTGAAACAACAAACACCTTCTATAACATTTAAAAACATGTGAAAAAAAAAGAATCATGAAACAAACATTAATAACCCTGCTACTCATCCTGCCGTTCCTGACATTTTCAAACTGTTTGAAAAATCTGATCATCGTCGGGAATCAGATAAAAGTGAGAAGCCGGTTAAAAAGAAACCCCGCCACGGCATCTCACACCATAGCGGGGTCATGAAAAGTCAAACGTTGTTTATTGTATTTTAATGTCGCGGGTCAGCCGGGCTTTTTCGTCTTTGGGCAATGTTATCCTGAGAATGCCGCTTTTGTAATCTGCCTTTATGTTGTCGAAATCAATGGTTTCTGGCAGTGTGAACGATCGTCTGAAGCTATTGAACAAGAATTCCCTACGGGTGTAATTCTCATTTTTTTCTTCTTTCTTTTCTTCCTGTTCCCTCGAAATGGTTAATACCTGATTGTCAAGGTTGATCTTGAAATCATCCTTTTTTAAACCCGGTGCAGCCATTTCAAGAACAAATTGTTTTTCATCTTCCAGAATGTTCACAGCGGGAACATCCCCTTTTTCAACTTCATTATTCCTGAAAAAGTCATTTTCAAATTCGCGGAACAGTCCCGAAAAAACAGGGCTTTTTTGAAATCTTACTAAGTTCATGATCTATCCTCCTTTTTTATTATTGTTAATGATTTATTTGTTTCCTGCTTTTGTTTTTCAAATCTTGTTCCACCGGGAATATATTGTTAAATATCTGTCAATATGACACTTAATAAAACATTACGCTGTCAATACGTCTGTTATTTTAATATTTTTTTGACAATGCATCACCATGATGTTTTGTAATTTAGCCGCCTAAACCACGGATTCTTGGACAAGATCATCAACAGTTTGCGCCCCCGCAGGATTATTTGGCCTATTCTTATCGGATTATTGGCAAGCGGACTGTTGCTTTATAAGAACTTTAACACGGAAAGTTTTTCTTTTGTCAAATTTACCTGGCACGTCCTGTTCTTTCTTTTTATTGCCATCCTGATGATGGTTGTCCGCGATGTTTCCTATATGTACCGCATCATTGTCCTTACCGATAACCGGATGAACTGGAAACAGGCGTTCAACGTGATCATGTTGTGGGAGTTCAGTTCGGCAATTTCCCCATCGGTAGTCGGGGGTACGGGGCCGGCTATTTTTTTCCTTCACAAAGAAGGCATCACCCTGGGGAAAAGTACTGCAGTGGTTCTAACGGCTATTTTTCTGGATGAGATGTTCTTCATCCTGTCTGTTCCGTTGGTTTATGCGATATACGGAAACAACATCTTCCCACCCGAGTCGGCCAGGATAGTGGAAATTACCTATGCATTTTTAGGTGGGTATATCATCATTTTGATCTATACGCTTTTTTTGGCTTATGCCCTGTTTATCAACCCCCACATCTTTAAATCATTTATTTCATGGGTGTTTCTTTTTCCTATTTTGGTCAGGTGGCGGATGCGGGCCCGCAAGTCGGCTAACCAGTTAATACGTACTTCCCGTGAATTGAAAGGGAAACCGTTTTCTTACTGGTTAAAAAGTTCCGTGGCCACTATTTTTGCCTGGACAGGCCGCTACTGGGTTGTTAATTTTCTGTTGATGGCCTTTTTTTATCAGCGATACACCCTTTGGGACCAGTTCCTTATTTATGGCCGGCAACTGAGTATGTGGATCATTTTGCTGATCAGTCCCACACCGGGGGGGAGTGGCATTGCCGAATACATCTTTACTGATTTTCTCGGTGATTTTATTCCCGACCCATCATGGACAGTGCCCCTGGCTATCCTCTGGCGGCTGATCTCCTATTACCCTTATCTATTCATCGGGGCTGCCGTACTACCTGTCTGGTTGCGGAGGGTGTTCAGAAAAGAAAAGAAATATAAAGTAATTGATTAAGAGGCGTTACATTTTATCTTCCGGCTTTATTGTTCGTCTGATTTTCAAAAAGGTAAAACCGGATTAAAATCCGGAATTATGATAATAATATTGGAATTGATTCCAATATCAACCGCAATAAAAATGTTTGGTGACCAGTTCCATCACCTGTTCATCGTCATCCTGGATTTTGGCGATGAGGCCTTTGTCGCGGAAAGCTTTGAGCATATCAGCATGATATTTCAGGACATATTCCGGAAACACATTGTATTGCCGGTAAATGTCTGCCTGTTGCAAAAGCCGGTCAGCCGAATCCACACACGATGAAGGGAGCTTGTCCAGTTGCGATTGCCTGTCTTTGTTTTCTTTTTCAAAGATATTGACATCAACATAGGTTTTCTCAGCCACATCAAGGGCATTTTTCATTTCAAAACCATGCCGTGCCGCAACGGTAAGACCGGCCAGCAACAGATAAATATCTGCCGAGCCGTCTGGGCAACGGAACTCGACGGTTTGTTTATCGGAAAAGTCAACAATGTCGCCGCTTTCCTGCGGGTTGACCGAATGAACCATATTGGAAGGCGTTGACCAGCCCAGGGGGACGCGCACAAGCACCGACCGGTTGCGGTCGCCCCAGCAAATATTTGTGGGGGCTTCCTGGTGTGGCACAAGCCGGAAATAGGAAGTCGGGTTTAAATTACCGAATGCCGTCAGCGAAGGCGCCAGTTCCATATAACCGGCAATGGCTTTTTTGGCAACATCGCTTAATTTGCCATCTTGGGTCATCAGGTTTTTGCCGTCTTTCATCACGCGGGTGTGGATGTGCAGCCCGCTCCCGGCTTTACCCACCGTGACCTTCGGTGCAAAAGTCACCGTAACCCCATATTGATATGCCAGGGTGCGGATGATCCATTTGGCAATCAGCAGCTGGTCGGCAGCATCTTCAACCGGACAGGGCAGGAACTCAATTTCATTTTGTTCAAACACTTTGCCTTCTTTGGTAAAGTTACCCACTTCCGAGTGCCCGTATTTGATAATGCCTCCGGATTCGGCAATCAGCTTCATGGCATGGGTCCTGAAATTGTTCCATTTGGAAAAAGGCGATGATTCATGATACCCTTTCTGGTCATCCGCTTTAAAAAGGCCGTCATCTTCGCTGATGATGTAATATTCCAGTTCGCCCATGGCCTCAAATTTAAAACCCGTAACCTTTTTAAAAGTGTCGCCGGCTTTTTTCAGGATGCTTTCGGGCGATCCTTCCATGGCATTGCCGTTCCGGTCGTAATAGGCACAAAGAATATCCAGTGTGGGCACCTTGGCAAACGGGTTTACGAAAGCGGTCTTGTAACGGGGAATGACGTATAAATCACTGGAACCGGTTTCAACAAAAGGAAAAAGACTGGAACCGTCAACGCGTTCACCGGCTGTAAGGATATTGTCGAGATGCTCATGGCTGTTGATCACAAAATTCAGGGTCTTCAACCGGCCATCCCAGCCGGCATACCTGAAGTTGATCATCTCAATATCATGGTCTTCAATGAACCGGATTAAATCTTCCTTTGTCAGTTGTTCCGGATGTTTGTTCAGGTACTGAACAATCGGGTTCGGATTCATCGAAAGTGTATTCTTCATCTTTCCTGATTTTTAAAAATGCAAACATACAGATTTATCCGGGGCAATATTCTTTCATTTAAACGGCCACAGCTACTTCATTTTCTTTTACGAGCCCGTTGAAAAAGAAAACCCAGGCAAAAAGAAAAGACCGGCCATTTCCCTAGATAGACTGAATGAGATGGGCTGAATATTTGTAAAAATTAAAAGTTGTGTATACACCTGCATTGAATATATTTTTACATTTGATGTGTAAATACGCCAACATTAATCTGCCATGCTGTTTCATTTGATCATTTCGGAAATATTGATGAATTTTAAATATAAGCCACAAAAGGTTTGTGTATCCGAAAGAAGGGTGTTTGGCATATACAGAAAAGTTGAACAGATAAGAAGTTGCCAATAAGCCGAAAAAAAAGAACATTGATTGAAAATTTTGTTACAAATAAAAGGGATAGAATGCCACCGCACATTAAGCACTTTTGGTTTTTGCCGACACACAGTCAAACCCGAAAAAACCAAAAGAGCTTAATTTTCCTTTCCACAGCAAAAAACTAGACAATGATTGTTTACATTGAAATATGATACATTTATTTTAAATTTGTTGACTCTAAGACATTAACTAAAACTGAAACAGATAAAAATGATATTAGATAACGAAAATAAAAATCTAAAAGTTCACGAATGGATTTCAAAATACACTGAGGAAGGAAAACTTGATATCGTTACAGGTTATTTCACAGTTGGAGCACTTGCCTATCTTTCATTTAATGTCAATGAAAAAATAGGTCAATTTCGTTTTATTCTTGGTGATATCGTAAATATTGAAGCTGTTAACGACAGAACGCTTGATTTGCTTAATGAAAATATTACAATTGAAGCCGCTTTGGAATTGAGCAGATTGGCTAAAGAAGCTGTTGAATTTCTTAAGCAGGATAAAGTTGTGGCAAAAACCCTGGAACCAAACTTTTGTCACGCAAAAGTGTACCTGTTTAGTCCAAAAAATAAAGATGAGAGAAATATTTATTTTATTACCGGAAGTTCAAATTTAACTGAAGCGGGAATAGGATTGAAAACAACCAATAATGTTGAACTGAATATTGCTGAAACAGGAAATAATAATCAATACAAAGAACTTGCGCAATGGTTTAATGATCTATGGAAAAAGAAGCAGGCTCATAAAGAAAAAACCCTGATTGATGAAAATGGCAAAAAATATAAAAAGCCTTTTAAAGAATATCTGATTGAAGAAATTGAAAGGATTTTCGTAAAATATACACCTAAAGATTTATATTATAAGGTTCTTTTTGAGCTGTTTGGCAGTCAGATTTTACAAGATCTTAGTGATCCTGAATTTAACCGGCAGGTTGGCCGGCTTGAAAACTCTGTCATTTATCATTCTCTTTACGAATTTCAACAAAAGGGGGCATTAAGCTTGATAAAAATGCTTCAAAAATACAATGGCGCTATTTTGGCCGATGCTGTCGGTCTTGGAAAAACCTGGACAGCATTAGCTATAATGAAATTCTTTCAGCAACAAGGCAGAGAGATCATTTTGATATGTCCAAAGAAATTGCAACACAACTGGAACCGGTACAAAAAACATCAGGAATCCAGGTTTGAAAAAGATCAGTTTGATTATTTCATACGTTTTCATACGGATTTGCAACCGGAGCGTATGGAAAAATATAATGATCGGGCTGACAAGTTCTTTACAAACGACAAACCTAAATTGTTTGTGATTGATGAAAGTCATAATCTGAGAAATTCCAAATCGAAAAGATATGAGTTTCTTGTGGACCAAATATTAAAAAAGAATGAAGACATAAAAGTTTTGATGTTATCAGCTACCCCGATAAATAATTCATTAATAGACATACGAAATCAATTTAAGCTGATTGTCAAAGGCGATACCCAGGGATTTTACGAAACACTTGGCATAAAAAACATTGACTATAGTTTCAGGGCAGCCCAAAAAGCTTTTAATGATTGGCGTGATGAACACAATCCTCGGATCGGGGAGTTTATCAAAAAGCTTCCTGCAAGTTTCTTTACTTTAACAGACTCTCTCACTGTTGCCCGCACACGGTCTATGATTGAAGGACAACAAACGGGGTTGATCTTTCCTGAAAAAGCAAAACCCGATAATATTTTTGTTACACCCAACGAATTGGGTAACTTTGAAAGCTTTGAAGAGTTATTTGAGCATTTTCCTCCGATGTTATCAGGGTATCAACCTGCATTTTATGCCGAAACCTGGGAAGAGAAAAGAAAAAAAGCGTTTGCAAAAGCCAGAGGGGAAACAGAAATATCAGCCATTGAGGACGAAGTCCAAAGAGACCGATTCCTGGTAAAGATGATGTACATTTTAATGGTTAAAAGACTGGAATCCTCATGGTATTCGTTTAAATCAACAGTTGAAAAAATACTCAACCATCATCAAAATGCATTGAATAAAATTAAAGCTTTTGAAGAAAATAAGGAAACAGATATTCTTGATGTGGAACCGGAAGCAGAGATGTTTGATGAAGAAGATATTCCGGAGGAAATTGAATTTACTTTGGGGAAAAAACGAAAAATCAATATAAAGGATATTGACGAAGCCGGCAATCTGGATTGGTATAAACGGGATTTAAAAAAGGACATTGATTCCCTCGATCATTTACTGGCGAATTTGCAACGTTTTAGTAACGCAATGAATGAAGAAATCATCAAACCAGATAATCACAAAAGCGCCGATGACAAATTACAGGTATTGATCGAAAAGATAAAAGCCAAAAGAAAATCAGGCAATAACAACAATAATCAAAAAGTGGTTATTTTCACTGTTTATCGCGATACTGCCGAATATCTTTTCAACCAGTTAAAAGCACGGGGGTTTGATAAAATGGCTCTGGTCAGCGGAACAGGATCTAAAACGGATGAAAGCGATACTGAAACAAAATATTTTGAATCTATCCTGGAAAGATTCGCTCCTTACACTAAACTTTTTAATGAAAAAGAATGGGACTTTGAACCGGGTTCTAAAACACTGTCAGAACAGGAAAAATATGAAGAGTGGATTAAGTGGGTAGCCGATAATCATGAGAAAACCTATCAAAAAATCCAAAACCCCATCGATCTGCTTATTGCAACTGATGCTTTAAGTGAAGGGCAAAACCTGCAGGATGCCGATATGGTCATTAACTATGATATTCACTGGAACCCGGTAAGAGTTATTCAGCGAATGGGACGTATTGACCGGCTTGGTTCACCAAATAAATGGATTTTCGGAATTAACTTCTGGCCATCAAATAATATCAACACTTATTTGAACCTGCAAGGAAGAATTGAACAACGGATGGCAGCTATGAAGCTGGCTGGCTCGGAAGTTCAGCTTGAATTTTCGGATACATTCAGGGAAATGGCTGAAGATGAAAATTTCGAGAACAAAATGAAAGCACGTATGCTGGAACAAATGCAAACTTCCTGGGATGATATTGAAATAAGCGAACAGGGACTTGGGTTTGACGACCTCTCTCTTGAAAAATATCGTCAGGATTTGCTGGGAGAATTCAATGCAAATAAACAGAAGTATTTGAAAATGCCCAAAGGGGTTTATACCGGGTTCATCGGAGATAAAGAGATATGTCCTGAAAAAGGTATCATTGCTTTGTTGGGATATCCTGCCAAACCACCTAAAGCCAGAGAATACAAATACCAATCATTTGACCTGTTCTACATTGATATGAAAGGCCATCCCGTCCTGATGAACCAAAAGGAAGTGTTGGATGCGCTTACACGGCACAAAGAAAAAGCAAGATTTGTCCCTGATAAAATTGACAGGGGAGAAAAAGAAGCTATCAGGCCTTTGGTGACAGCTATTGAAAACTGGTTGACGGCACAAGCGGTGGAAGAAGAAAAACAGGAAGACGGTACGATCAAAAAGAAAATGGGGAAAGAAGCCAAAGACCTGTTAGCAAAACTTAAAACGGGTGACAGATCAGCTTTGAAACGGATCAAAGAGAATGAAAAAGTAAGCGACAAATACAATACGGATAATTTTGACCTGATCACCTGGTTTCTGGTGAATTAAATAAAATATTTTATATAACATGTTGAAAAACATAAATTTTATATTACTTTTGCAATCAATAAGACTTGCCACGCTTCCGACCCCGATAGTTATCGGGACAGCGCACCAGGGCAGGTTTTCTTTTTTCAGGGGCTTATGAAATACAATAAACCACCATTGACCATTGCCCGGCAAATCCAGACATTAAAAGAAAGAGGATTGATTATTGATGACGAAAAAAGAACATTTCGCTATCTTTCCTTTATTAGTCTTTATCGCCTGCGTGCCTATACTTATACATATCAGGACAATACTGATCCTAACCACCCTTTTTACAAAGGTGTTACTTTTAATAAGATTCTCAACACCTATTTATTTGACCGAAAATTAAGGCTGCTTGTTTTTGACGCTATCGAACGCATCGAAATTGCTTTCCGGACACAGATCATTTATCATTATTCCATTCATCACGGAAGCAACTGGTATGAAAACCCGGAGCTTTTCCGTCGTCAAAAATATTTTCTCGATGACCTGAGAATGATTGACAAAGAGTTATCCAGATCAAATGAAGTTTTTATCAGGCATTACAATGATAAATACACTGTTCCCAAACGTCCACCTGCCTGGATGACAATGGAAATAACCAGTCTGGGATTGCTGTCGAAGATATATGAAAACCTGAAACTCGGCCCCGGGAAAAAAACCATTGCAAAAAATTTCAATCTGGGACATCCTTTTGTATTGGAAAGCTGGATGCATTCATTATCTGTTATCCGTAATATCTGTGCGCACCATGGCAGACTGTGGAACAGGGAAATCCCTGCCAAAATGAAACTTCCAAAAGTGACAAAAGGTGACTGGATCATTAACACTTCTTTCCCTCAGGGAAAAATGTACCTGGCTCTAACGGCTGTTTTATATTTGCTAAATACCATTATCCCAGGAAACCATTTTAAACTAAAATTCGGTAAACTCATTTCAGATTATCCTGAAATTCCTTTAAAACAAATGGGGTTTCCGCATGGCTGGGAAAAAGAAAAAATATGGTCAAATAAATAGATCAAAAACAATGAACCTGCAAGTTTTTAAAACCGAACCTTTTTATTACGCACTACAGTCTTTTTTTGAGGAACTGAACATCCCGGTCAATTATATTGCAGAAGAACCGGCAGCCCCCCGGGAAATACTGACCAGATCGGAAGAGCATACGTCTGAACTCCAGTCACATTCCTTTAGCTCGTATGCCGTCTCCTGCTTGAAA
>CAJVWU010000045.1 GCA_913009755.1 uncultured Bacteroidia bacterium | reverse complement strand
CCATTCCCGGTGTTGGTTTTTTAACAGCAATCATTATTATAGCTGAAACCGATGGTTTTGCATTAATAAGAAGTATAAAGCAAATCGTAGCTTATGCCGGTTTAGATATAAAAATAAGGGAATCGGGTAAATGGAAAGGGAAAACAAAAATATCCAAAGCAGGGAATGTACATATCCGGAAAGCGCTTTATTTTCCTGCATACACTTCAATTCAACATTCCCAAAACTACAAGCTTTTTTATGAGCGGTTGCTTGATAAAAAAGATGTTTCATTAATTGCTGCTGTTGCTGTACAGAGAAAGTTGTTAGGACTGATATACACGCTTTGGAAAAATGATACGGTTTATATCGAAAATTATGAAAAACAAAAAGCTGCATAGAAAACATTGAAAGCAAAAAAAAGAAGATAGTCATCAGGTAATGCGGAGGCCAAAGTCCTTCTTTCTGCTGACACAAAAATATTAAAAAAAATTTGGATTTTAACACAGTATCTTTCAGGAGGCCGTCCCCTCCGCTGTGCTCCGGGTAGCGGCGCCACCTAAAAGGTCAGGGCATAACATTATCTCCTCACCACCACCTTTTCTGTAACCACCCCTTTTGCGGTTTGCACTTTAACGAGGTAAAGCCCGCTGTTTAACCCGGAGGTGTTGAGGTGCAGGACGGGGGCGGTGAAATATTCTTTCAAAACAACCCTGCCGCTGATATCCAGCATTTCCACCGTGGCGGTATTTGTAAGGGGATTATCCGGCAGTTCGATGTTTAATGTTGAGGTGGCGGGGTTGGGGTAGATGTTAACCTTTATCTTTCCGACCGGCGGTTCGCTGACGCCCACCGTGCTGTCGTACAACTCAACCACACGCACATCGGGATAGGCAGAATGGTAGCACTGCCAGTCATGGGAAGTAGTACCGATTGCAACAACATAATCCCAATCGCTTTTCTGATAGACGCCGCGATAGAGCATTTCGTCAGCGTTGCCACCGTAGCAATATTGCCAAACAAAATTACCAATGCTGTCTATTTTTACAAACCAGATGTCGTGCAGCCCGTAACCCGTTCCGTAGTTATGATTTCCTACAACATCGCCATCATTGGAGCCGGTAGTCCCCACAATCATAAACCCGCCGTCACTTGTGGTGAAAATGTTGCGGGCAAAATCATCATACGTGCCGCCGAGACACTTTTGCCACAGCAGGTTGCCTGTTTTGTCGATTTTAAAAACCCATATATCGCCATTGTTTTCACTGTTGCCGGGTGGGTCGTGTAACCCTGAAACATCACCATCGTTGGACATGGTGCCGCCCAAAACAACATAACCATCGGCCAATTCGATTACATTACTACCGTAATCACCATAAGTTCCCCCGTAACATTGCTGCCATTCAATATACCCTACAGAATCCAGTTTTACTACCCATACATCAGTAGTCCATATCGGATTGCCATGAAAATTACAGGCAGAATCATAGTTACCGCCGCCTCTGCCATCGGTGTATCCCACTACCATGTACCCGCCATCAGAAGTTTGTATTATCGAACCACCATCTTCATCGCCCAGTCCCCCAAGGCTCAAGGTCCATTGCTTTTGGCCGTCAACACCGAGTTTGATAAGCCATAAATCCCATTTTCCATAACCATGATGATCAACAACATCACCATCGGTAGAAACTGAAGTACCTAAAGCAATAATTCCCCTATGTGTAGTGATAGTTGCATCAATTACACCATCAATGTCGTTACCACCACAAACCCGATCCCATAATATGCCACTTTCGTTGTTTATTTGTAAAATCCAATAATTACTAAAATATGGCCAGGGATTATTGCTGATGTCACCATTTGATGAACCACTTTCTGTTGCAAGGTAAAATGTACTATCATTTAGCTTTAGTAATCTTGTCCAAAAACCTTCTTTCTTAGATCCTCCAAAAGTTTTTTCACTAATCAAGTTTCCATTACTATCTATATTTAATAGCCATATATCCCTGTTGCCATGGTTATACGAAATATCTCCATCCGTTGACTCGGTACTTCCAACCACCCAATAAGTGCTGTCAACCTGTATTATACCCGTTGCCTCGTCCCATTGGGTTCCCCCGTAACACTTTTCCCATTTGGGGGCAAAAACCTGCGCGAAGGATTGTGCCCATACAAATAGTAAAATCAATAGTACCGTAAATTTTGTGTTTTTCATTTTAAGAAAATATTTGAAAAGGGGCAAAATTATTTTTGCCCCTTTTGTTTGTTGTTAATTAATGTTGAATAACAAATTTGCCCGTTTTTACGCTGCTACCCGAAGTAAAGCGATACAGGTAGATACCGGAAGATAATCCGGAACAATCAAGCGTTGTTGTTCCGTTATTATTAATTTGAATCGTTTTTACTTTTTTGCCAGAGTTATCATACAGTACTACAGTGCCTGTCGAATTGTCTTTTGGCAAAGTATAACTAAAAGTAACGGTCGTGCTAACCGGGTTGGGCTTCACGCTTACGGTTAGTTCGCTGTTTTCGCTTGCGGAACCGTTGTTTAATTCGGCCGATTTAGTCGTACCACCGGGTTTTCCTATACAATCTGTATAACTGTATTGCGATGGATAAGCAAATTGCAATATAGCCCGTGCCTGCGCACCGGCTGTGCCTTTGCTGCTGTCGGCAATGGTTATCAGGCTGTTGATTTCAGTCGTAGTCAGGTCGAAAACCGTCTGTCCCTGGTCAAGCCAGGTTGCCTGCAGGTGTTTAAAATCGCTGTAAAGCGGGTACTCTGTGCTGTCGTAAGCGGTAAAGGCAAACCTGTAAGGCAACGAATCCACCTTGTTAAGGGCGGTGATATAGTCGCCCTGTTGCAGGTAATAGTCAACCATGGTCTCGTTTGTTGCGTAGGTATTCAGCTTTTCCATCCATGTTTTATACCTGTCGGGATGGGCAATTGTATCGGCCATGTCGCTGCGAATGATATCGTAAGCTGCTCTCGCTCTTTCGGTATTGTAATAGCTCATCTTATCGGCCCAGTAGTCGCGGGTTGCCGTGTCGGTTGCCGCATCGTATTGACTTTCCGCGTTGCTGTATGATGCCGATGCCGTGTTGTAATCGGTTTCGCGTTGTTGGTAATCGGTAATGCTCATCCGTATTTCGTGGCCTCCATCGCCATAATGGGAGGGGCACACTTTGGATAATTGTTCAGGGTAAACATCAACATTTTCTCGCTCGGCCGGATACTCGTTTTGCCCGTTTTGAGCATAATGATAATCAATTGTGTAATCGCTTTCATTGTAAAAATTACCTTTTTGATTAACATTGGTTGAAAAGATGTTGCCGGCAACCATTGTGCCTGAACCTTGTAATTTCTGGATTCCATCTTCACGATCTATTCTTTTAACATAAAAATCATAATCATTGTTTTGATTGTCGTTGCAGTAGTAAGCAAGGCCATGCTCCTTTAAAATTGACCAATTCTTACCTTCCGCCTGAATGGAAACATCCAGCCCGTCGTAGCTGTTTTTGTAAATCTCGTCAGATTTGTTGTTGGTATTGGCCACACGGATACCGATAAATTGTGCAGGAGGCGCACCCGAAAAGGTTTGGAAACTGTTTTGCTCTATGGCAAACATCTTGGAATTATTGAGTTGAATACCGATGCCCACTTTGTTGTCACAGCCGTCATCAATGGCGCCCAGTTCAAAGGTGTCGTTTACAATGACCGGGGCAAGTACGGAAGTTAACATGATCCCGGTGCCGTTGTCAATAAAATCGGAATTGAAAATGCTGATTTGATAAGGAATGAATTGATCGTTTTCTGATTCAATACCTTTTTCAAACCCGTTGAAAACCGAGCGGACGCCGCCGCCGGGGCAGTTGATGATGGGCTCATTGCAAAAATTGGCCACCGTATAACCGGCGTCTAATGAGTAGATACCACTACCGGTATTGGGCTTGGCGGTTACCTCGCTGGTAAAGGTACAACCTTTAAAGGTAACGCCGTTCACGGCCCATAAGGTAATGTGGTCGTATGGAGCGGTGGAAATATGGCAATCGTCGTTATACACAAATTCGCAATTTGTAAACCGGGCCCTGTAATGCGTAGGGATGCCCGTAGCCGGATCGAAATTCTGGTATTTCATTAACTCAACCGAACGTTTGTTGTTAATAAAATGAGCATCCGTTGCAATAATTATGCCACCGCGCGTGTCCCAGTTGCTGGGTTTCCAATTGGTCACGGCATTCCAGGCATTTTCGATGGTAGCGCCGTTTTTCAGGATGAGCTTACCCTGTGCGCAGTTTCCGTTTTCATCATCGTATTGGTGCTGGTTGGTGTTTCCCCACACTTCGATGCCCTGCCAGGCATCACCGCAGGCATTGGTGAGTGTGCCGCCGTCAACGATGAGTCTGGCATTTTGTTCCACACTTATTTTTTTACCTTCACTGATAAACACGTTTGACTTTATGGTCAGTTGTGACCCGGATTTTATCAGCAGGTCATTTGCCAACTCAACAGGATTGTCCCATACAACATTATTTCCCGTAATGAGGGTTTGAACATCATCGTCAAACGGGACGTAAGTTTTGTACAATGATCTTCCGTAAGCCGAAGCATAGAGGTATTTGCTGCAGGGGTCGTAATCGAGATCGGTGATAATAGATATGGGCAACCCCTGCGAAAAACATTCCCATTGGTTCATTGATGGGTCGCGGTAATAAATACCGGCATCGGTTCCGGCAAACAGCCTGTTGTCGGAACCGGCCTGGTATTCAAGCGCCATGACCGGAAACGCCGACAGCCCTTCGGAATAATCGTTCCATGTTTCACCGCCGTTTGTTGAATGAAGCACCCTGTATTTATCGCTTTCGGGTATTTTGTTTTTTGTTTGTACCCCGCCTATTGAAATCCACATTTCGTCAGGGTTTTTCGGGTTAAACACAATATCCTCAATGGTTTTATAATCAATTACCTGTTTAAGCTGTTTATCTGTTCCGTCACTTGCATGAACAGTATTGTATGATAAATCCTCCCAACTGTCCCCATTATCAGATGATTTAATAAGCCGGTTCGGTTTATCATACTTTTTTGGTATAAAATCAGCAACGAAAATTTCATTGTTTGTGTTTACGCCTATTGCACCGACTTCAGATATTTCAATGGGGACAGTATTTGTGGTTAAAACCTTTGTGTGTTCATTGTACATTCCAATTATTGCATTTGGATTATCACCAGATATCCGCCCGCGGCCAAAATATAAAATATAGGGGTCGTTCGGGTTGAGTTCATATTCCATGCCGATAAACCAGGCTGCCGGCCCATAATAATTAAAATCGGATTCTGAACTACTTACCATTGCACTATTACTCATGTAATAATAAATATCAGGGTTATCCCAGTTTATTTCACAATCGCCACCATCTCCGCCGGGAAAATTATCCCATTGTCCATTTTGATACCTGTATGTATGGTTATGCATGGCGCCGGCAACAATAAATTCGGGTGATGAGTGTGAAATTCCGAAACCGACAAATTCACAAATCGGGAGATAGTTTCCGTTTAGGTTTACAGGATTGTCAGCGGATAGGGTTTGGACATTTATTTTGCCCAGTGAAATCCCCCCGTCAGTGGCAATAAGTATATTTTCCTTACCGTCGGCATCAATGCCCATAAAATCCAGATCCCTTATATCCTCATGCATATTATCTTCATGTCCAAAATGATGTAATGTGTACACTCCATCTTTAAAGTAGTATAAATAATCACTTCCAGAATAAACGATATTTGAGTCGGGGGAATATTCTATTTCGTTTTTCATTGCTCCAAGTGACAAAGGTTTGTTGTTTTTTTTTAATAATTCCCACGTGTCTCCATCATTCAATGTTTTGTAAACAATCGAGCCACATTTGCCGGTACAGTGCATAAAAATTTTCCCCTGATAGGGTGTTGAAAAACTGGCTGTTTGAAAATCCAATATTTGCGGATTGAGGGTTTTAATGTTTTCCCACTTTTCCGAGCTATTGTTATATCTGTATATTTTACCAGTGGAATCATTGTAAGGATATTTTGTTGCTAAAAAAACATCCCCGTTATCGGCTATTTCGATGTCGTGAAAAACATCATTCTTGGTTAAACTGTCTGGGGTTGTAAAATGCCACCAAATATATCCGTTTTCCGTAGAATAATATATTGAATCTGATGTAATAGCATATAAAGTACCGGCAGGACTGTACAAAACCTTAACAACGCCGGCGCCTGTATTTTCAACAAGGGGAAACCCGGTATTAACCGACCATGTATTTCCGTTATCAAACGATTCGATAATACCGATGCCATAACCGGCTTTGTTTCCTGCGCTGTGTAAACCGCTTGATGTTGATGCCAATAGATGATTAGCGTTATTTGGATCTCTAATCAATTCCGAAATGGCAAGCCCGGGTGATCGAAGGTTATCGGTAACATTTTCCCAGGAATTACCGGTTTCCCGGCTTTTCCAGATGCCCCCGTAATCGGATGCCAGTAAATAACTTCCCGGATTATTCGGGTCGTGTAATACCTGCCGTACAAGGCCAAGTAGCTGTGAAGAATAAGTAACCGGCCCTGCCATTTCCCAGTTGGCAGGATCGCCCGTTGCACAATAGCCCCTGGATAAATTGTTTATCACGGCTTTTTGATACGGTTCATAACTTGCTTGACTGCTATCAATGCCCAGCCTGCTTTTCCAAAAATAAACAAACCTTTGGTAATCCTTGATATTTGATAATTTATCCTGCGGGACTGAATCGGGATATGTTGTTGAAAGGTATGTATTAAATGTGTCAACAATTTGGTCGAAATGTTCAGGTTCAAACGCCAGTTTTTCCCAATAATTATCAGTTATTTGGCTGAAAAGCATAGATACTGATAGAAATAATAATAATAAAAATAATAATTTTTTCATGATAATAAGATTTTTAAGTTAACAATGATTAAACAGATACGTCCGGTTCGTTTACTCACGGTTAATTAATAACACATTAAGGCGGGTGGCGATCTGCCGAAACGGAAAAAGGAAAAGGAATGAAGGAAAAAGTTTGAATATGAGTTAGCTCTCTCTCTCTCTCTCTCTCTCTCTACGGGGACAAGGGTTTTCATGGTTATCGTTACATTGAAGGCACGGCTGCCGTTATATAAAAGCTGATCAACAAGAAGTTTTCAGTTGTAATAGGCGGGTACAATATAGGCCGGTATTTTACGCGCATCAAGAAAGGCGGATGATGGGTTTTGCCCTATGCTTTAGGATAGGTATTTTCCAATCACATGATCCACAGAATAGTGGCTATCAGATTTTTGCGCTAAAGATAAGGTGAATAAGCCCCAAGCCTGGTTTTTCTGGTTCAGCCACCTTGACATGTTCTTGCAAATAATGCGTTGCCGGACGAGGATGTGTATTTTATATTGTTATTCTTGTTGGTGAAAAGATGTTTATCGGTTTTAGACCTTCGGTTGGCGGGGGCGCCAACCAGAAATAAATCTTACTTCCCGAAAAGTTCCTTTAACTTGTCTTCAACTGATTTCCGGTATTTATGAATGTCGGATTTTTTTACTTTTTTGAGTTCTTTCTGCAACTCGTCATATTGTTTTTTTGCCCGTTTGCCCAAGTTGGGGATGATCTTTTCAACCAGTTCCTGCCCGGCATCTTTCAGGGCAACGGATAGTTCCTCAACATCCAGGTTGCGGAGCAGTTGCTTGACTTTCGTGTCCGGCATCTTCTTAATGTCGTCAAAAGACAGTTCTTTTCCTTTGTCAACGGCTTTTTTAACTTTTTTGGCGGCAACATTTGCTTTGTCCCTGACCAGTTTTCCTGTTTTTTCAGCCAGCCGTGCCGTGGCTTCTTTTATTTCTTTCATTTCTTTCATCCCGTTATTTTCTGAACCACAGTTCTCATTCACCCGGATAATGAAATCCGACAATACATTCATATAATTAAGAAATGCATCATAAGGGCTGTTGTAAGGGTTAAAATATTTGTGTACATCCCCATCGGAGAACCATTTTGTGGCCATGTAGTAAAAATGGTCGGAGGTCTGCAAAAACAGCCAGTCCTTTTTGATCTGACCGTCATCACACTCCTTTAATTTCCCGGACAAGGCATTGAGTTTGCCAAAGGCTTCTTCCTGCATATCGTTGCCAAGCCATGCCGTAATATCGCGTTCCTCATCGGCCCATGAAATAGGGAAGGGGACACGGATTGGTGAAACAGGTTGTAGTTTTTTTGACAATTCGGCCGGTGTGGAAAAAGTAAAACCGGAACCGGCCAGGATACGCCCGGGCAATGCCCTGAAGAAATCAAATATTCCCGTTTCTTCCCATTGATGTTCACCGAAAGTTTCATAGTCCATAAACAAGTTGACCACCTCTTCATTTTCTTCCAGATCGTTGAGCCAGTTTGTAAATTTCCCGGTTGTTAACGGCCATTCGCTCCAACTTTGTAGTGAAAACCTGAAGGCAATATCATCGCTCAACCTGAAGTTGCGCAACAACAGTTTCAGTTTAGGGTTAATGGCATTGGCATACAACAGGTTGGGGCTGCGCCAGCCGAGGATATGTTTTGCCCCCTCGGTGAGCATGACCTGATAGCCCATGTCGGCGACAATACTTCCGATTTCGTCGGAATAGATCAACTCTGTATTGCGGAAAGAAACCGGTTTTTTACCAAACAGTTCTTTTGTTTTTTCAGCATGCATGTTTACCTGCCTGACAAACTCATCCTTATTGTTCAGCGAGCTGAGCGAGTGGTTATAGGTTTCGGCCAAAAACTCAACATTGCCCGTTTTGGCCAGCTCCTGAAAACTTTCGAGCACTTCGGGTGCGTACGCCTCAAACTGTTCGATGGCAGCTCCGGAAATGGAGAAGCTGACTTTAAAGGCAGCGCCGAATTCTTTGATCAGTCCGAGCAATATTTTGTTCATTGGCAAATAGCTTTTTGCAGCCACACGCTGCATGATCATCCTGTTGTTGAAATCATCAAAATAATCATGTTTGTCGCCAATATCAAAAAACCGGTATGTCCTGAGCCGGAAGGGTTGGTGGACCTGGAAATATAAACAGATGGATCTCATTATAATAAGGTGTTGTTATGGTTTTTTAATCAATTTTGTTTATCGCTGGCCAGTGCTTTTTGATAAACTTCTTTTACTTTCAAAGCGGCATTGTCCCATTTCAGGCTTTCCACCTCCTCCTTACCATGTTTCTTAAAAGTTTCCGAAAGCGCATTGTAATGGCATATTCCGTAAATGGCATCGGCCATGGCATCCACATCCCAAAAGTCAATTTTAAGGGCGTGTTTCAATATTTCCGAAACGCCCGATTGTTTGGAAATAACCACCGGCACATGAATACGCATGGCTTCAAGGGGAACGATCCCGAAGGGTTCCGAAACCGAAGGCATGACAAACACATCGCTCAGGGCAAACATCCTGTCCACGGATTCCCCTTTCAGAAAGCCTGTAAAATGAAACTTGTCGGCAATGTGCAGCGAGGCCACCCGTTCAATCATTTTGTTAAGCAAATCGCCTGAGCCGGCCATCACAAACCGCACATTATCATCCTTCTTCAAAATCTTATTCGCCGCTTCAATAAAATACTCGGGTCCTTTCTGGAAGGTTACCCTGCCCAGGAATGTTACGATTTTTTCTTTCAGGTGGCGTTTGATGTGCGACAACTCTTTGGTCATGCCCTGGTCAACGGCATTATAAACCGTGATGACTTTGTTATGGTCAATACCGTAACGGTTGATCACCGTGTTGCGGGTCATGTTGCTCACCGTAATGACCAGGTCGGCAGCTTCCATGCCTTCACGTTCCATATTGTAAACAATGTCGTTCACCTCCTCCCCGGTACGGTCAAACTCCGTGGCGTGCATGTGTACCACCAGCGGTTTGCCCGATGATTTTTTTGCTGCAATCCCGGCCGGATAGCAAAGCCAGTCGTGGGCATGGATAACATCGAAATCTTCTTTCAGCGCTATGGCAGAAGCAATCAGGGCATAACGCGAAACTTCTTCCATGAGGTTTGGGCCGTAAACACCCGAAAATTTATATTCTTTTGAAAAAACCTGACTGGTGAATGTTTCGCCGGTTTTTTTCTTTTTTTCAACGACTTTTGAAAACTCTTCGGGGCTAACGTAAGGAATAATGTTGGATCCCACTTCCATATATTTTACGCGGCTCCAGAATTCCCTGGATTCTTTGCTCTCCAGGTCGAAAGTAACATCACTGGCATTAACAAGTCTCACGGCCTGTTGGTCTTCGTCGCCATACGCTTTGGGAACAACAAATATGACGTCAACCCCTTGTTTTGCCAGGCCTTTTGTAAGTCCGAAACAAGCCGTGCCCAGTCCTCCGGTGATATGTGGCGGGAATTCCCAGCCAAACATTAGAACTCTCATATTTAATCTGAATTAGAATTCCACCTTTCTGGAATCATGGTTATGTTCATTTTCTTGTTATTCATATTTTAAAATCAATTGGGTTTATTGAATATTGCCTGACTTATCCTGATTTTTCTTTTCACTATTTCAATATTCCAGTATTCCAATTTTCCTGATCATTGTTATATCTTGTATTTGAATCATTAACAATATTAAAAAGTTATAGATGGTCAAGCATCCATTTTATCCTGAGCAGTTCGGAAACATTCCATGCCTGCGACAAGGCGCCCCTTGCAACATGGGGCGGATCACCGTCATATATTTCCGATATTGTCCCGATGCCGGCTTCGCTCATCACCTCTTCAAAATTTTTATATAAGGATTTGATATGGTCTTTGTCCTGTTTATCGTGGAGCCTCAGGTAAGCATCGGCATAGGCACCCAGCAGCCACGGCCATACGGTTCCCTGGTGATAAGCCAGGTCGCGTTGTTTTTGATCGCCAAAGTAAGTTCCTTTGTATTGATGGTTTTTTGGTGACAATGATCTTAATCCGCGTGAGGTGAGCAGTTCCTGTTCGACAATCTGCAACACGGCTGCCTGTATGTAAGGGCCTACCGGTGAATGGGGCAACGAAACGGCAAAGAGCATGTTGGGCCTCACGTCCTGGTTCTTGCCGTTTTCATTCACATGATCGGCCAGATACCCCCGTTGGTCATCCCAGAAAGTATCTTTAAAAGAATTCCTGATAATTTCAGGCCATTTTTCCCATTTATTAATATACCGTTGATCGCCGGCATTTTCAGCCAGTTCCAGTGCAAACATAATGGCGTTGTACCACAGGGCATTCACTTCAACGGCATATCCATGACGTCCTGTTACGGGTTTGCCATCAACAACGGTATCCATCCAGGTAAGGGCCATGCCTTTTCCTCCCTGCCACAGCAAACCGTTGGGGTGCATGGTGATATTATACAATGTTCCTTTTGCAAATTTATTTAATATGGATTGCATGGGTTTGCCATATTCCTTCCAGAGTTGTCCGTTTTGCCCGGTAATCAGGGCATACTGTTGCAGCGCCCAGAAAAACCAAAGGCTTGTATCCACCGAATTGTACGAAGCATTTTTGCCCTGTCCTATGTTGGGAAACAGGCCGTCTTTCATTTCCCCGAGCATGGTACTCATCACTGCTTTAAACTTTTTAGTGTCATTCCTCACAAGGGTGAGCCCGGGCAGGGCAATAAAAGTATCGCGCCCCCACCGGTTAAACCAGGGATATCCGGCAATGACTTCCGTCTTTTTATTGATATGGACAAAAAATTCGTCCGCTGCATTATAAAGACAGTGTTCATAATTATCGCGGGGCGTACGATGCTGTATCTCAGTAATAAACCTTCTTTTGAAAGTGGCCGGATTATGTTCTTCGGTACTGGCTGAAATAACAACCGATTCCCCTTTCTTCATTTCCACTTCAAAATAACCGGGAACAAAAAGGTCTTCCGTGTCGGGATAACCCCGCTCCATCTCACGGATATATTGAATGTTGTAATACCAGTCGGGGACATGGGTATAATTCACTTTTTTGGAAAACTGGAGAAATACTTTGTCATAGCCTTTATACATCTGCCACAGGGCCCCGTTTTTTACCTCTGTAAACTTTTTGTTTACATCCAGATTGGCTTTGGCCAGGCTGTGTACGCTGCGATAAGCCAGGAAAGGTTTTATCCTGAGGGTTATCTTTTTTGCCGAATCATCCAGGGAATACCGTATCAGGATGCGGTTTTCTTTTTCCGAATAAATGTATTCTTTCGAAAAAATGATCCTGCCCAGCCGGTAAACAATTTTCGGGTTGGGTGTCGAATCAAACGTACGCAGGTATTTATGCCCTTTCGGCTCGTAAATGCCACCGGGGAACATGCGCATGCTCAGATGAAACTCGTAGTCGTTTTCAATAATCGTTTCATCAAGTGAAGAAAGCAGCACATGATTGTTTTCGTCTATCAACGGTTGCCTCACAACAAGAAGTCCGTGGTATTTGCGTGTGTTGGTGAAAATTATGGTTGAACTGGCATAGCTTCCCGCCCTGTTGGTACGCAGCATTTCCCTTTCAAGTGAAAATTTAAGATTGACCAACTGGGTTTTGTCGAAATGTATATAACTCATTATCCAAATGTTACAAAAAATAAAATTTGTTCCGTTTGTCCCTGCAAAAGTATTGTAAATATTTGTATCAGCTCAATTTAATGAATTATTAACATAAACTTAATTTTACGGTATATTTGACCCGCTATATTTTAATGGTCTGATTTTTATGAAACCTTCAGGAACTTTTGCATTTTTATGCCTGCTTATTCTTGTCCATTTTACATTTATCGCCGTTTCCCAGGATAAGATACCCCTTGATCATTCGGTTTACAATAGCTGGAAAAATTTGAAAAATTCGGTCATCTCAAATAACGGCAGCCTGATTGCCTTTGAGCTTGATCCCCAGAAAGGGGATGGAAAGCTGATTCTTTTCAGTGTGGATGCCCACGAATATGATACCATTCAAAGAGGCGCAAATGCAGCCCTGATGCCCGGTGCGGATGTGATGGTTTTCAGGATCAAACCACAATTTGATACGGTGAGGCAGGCCAAATTAAAAAAAGTGAAAAAAGACAAGTTGCCAAAAGACTCACTCGGCATACTGATTATTGCCGATAAAAAGATCATGAAGTTCCCGGCGATCAAAAGGGTTGCCGTTCCCGAAAAAGAATCCGGATGGATTGCTTTCCTTCTGGAAAAGCCAAAGGCACATAACACTGAAAACGATACAACAGCAATAAAAGAAAAGAAAAAGAAAAAAACAAAAGAAGGATTGCTGGTGATCCTCAATCCCGTGACAGGCGACTCGGTGTCATTTGACCATATATCTCGTTTTGCATTTTCCAAAAACGGACGGGCATGTGCCATGATAAAGACCTTGAACGATTCCATTGATTCGGTTTATGTTGATGTCTTTAATACCAAAAAACAAAGGTTGGTTCCCGTCTTCCGGCAAAAAGGGTTTTCCGAAAATATTTCGGTGGATGAATCCGGAACACAGCTTGCTTTTACCTTTTCATCGGATACGGCTAAAAAGAAAGCATTCGGACTTTATTATTTTGATATTGAAAAGAAGGACCTGAAAAATGTATCGGGTGATCAAAACAACCGGTTACGCAAAGGATGGTCTGTCAGCAAAGAGGGAAAAATATTTTTCAACAAAAAAAGCAATGAGCTTTATTTCGGTACCCGGCCACGCCCTGCTGCCGAGCCCAAAGACACGCTCACCGAAGATGAAAAGGTAAGCCTCGACATCTGGAACTGGCAGGACAACCTGTTGCAGCCCCAGCAACTGAAACAACTGGACAGGGAAAAGAAAAGGAGTTACACGGCGGTTTATTTCCCGAAAGATGAAAAACTTGTTCAACTGGCCGTTCCCGAAATGGAAGATGTTAATATAGTGGTAAGGGCAGAGGGAAAATATGCTTTGGGTTATAACGACAAACCCTACCGGAAAATGATTTCCTGGGATGCCAGCCGTTACGAAGATGTGTACCTGGTTGATCGTAAAACGGGTGAACGAAAAATGATATTACGGAAAGTAGCTTCCCGGACAAGCCTTTCCCCAAATCAAAATTATGTGGCCTGGTATAACATTGCCGACAGTTCATGGAATATATATTCCATAACAACAGAAACCGTTAAGAATGTGACAAAATCGCTGAATGTCAATTTCTACAACGAATGGAACGACATCCCAAATGAAGCCGGGGCGTATGGCATGGCAGGGTGGGACCGGGATGACAACCTGATACTTTACGATCGTTATGATCTGTGGAAAATTGATCCTTCTCAGAAAAACGGACCGGTAAATATTACCGGGGGTACAGGGAGAAAAACGAATATCCGTTTCAGGTATTCCAGGCTTGACCCTGATGAAAAGAACCTGCCTGACGTGTTGCTTTTATCTGCCTTCAATGAAAAGAACAAAGATGCCGGTTTTTACAGCCTTGATCTGAAAAACAATGGATTACAGAAGCTGGCTATGGGTGCGGCCTTTTATCATCATCCGGTGAAAGCCAAAAAAGCAGACCGTTTGATCTGGAGAAAAGAATCTTTTACCGATTATCCTGACCTGTACACAAGTAATCTGATTTTTCAACAAATTGAAAAGGTATCCGATGCCAACCCGCAACAAAGCCAATACATCTGGGGGACTACCGAACTGGTTGACTGGTTTTCCTTTGACGGTGATTCGGTTCAGGGAATACTCGTAAAGCCTGAAAACTTCGACCCTACAAAGAAATATCCCATGCTGGTTTATTTTTATGAAAGGAGTTCACAGCGGCTGAACCGCTATTATGTTCCAAAACCCATACGTTCGGTGATCAACTGGACTTATTATGCCAGCAACGGTTACCTGATCTTTATCCCCGACATAAAATACAAGACCGGTTATCCGGGCCCCAGCGCTTTCAACTACATCATCAGCGGAACCCAGTCAATGTGTGACAAGTATCCATTTATTGACCGTCAACGGTTGGGGATTCAGGGACAAAGCTGGGGAGGGTATGAGACCGCTTATATTGTCACTCAAACAAATATGTTCAGAGCAGCCATGGCGGGGGCCCCGGTCAGCAACATGACGAGTGCTTACGGCGGTATCCGCTGGGGGTCGGGGCTGAGCCGGGCTTTTCAGTATGAAGACTCTCAAAGCCGCATTGGGGGCACATTGTGGGACAAACTACCGTTGTATATACTGAACTCCCCCGTGTTTTTTGTCGACAGGATTGAAACCCCTTTGTTGATGATGCACAACGATCATGACGGGGCTGTGCCCTGGTATCAGGGAATTGAGTTGTTTACAGCCATGCGCAGGCTACACAAACCCGTGTGGATGCTGGTTTATAACGGGGCACCCCATAACTTGTCGCGCCGTGCCGACATGGAAGACCTGACGGTCAGGATGCAACAATTTTTTGATTTTTATCTGAAAGATGCACCCGGGCCTTCCTGGATGAAATACGGCGTGCCGGCCATTGACAAGGGAAAAGATTTTGGTTTTAAACTGTTAAATGATCGTTAAAGTAATGAATAAGATTTCGTTGTCATCCAATCATAAAAGGTCTCTTTCTTCTTCGGTTTATCTTGTTGAACTGTTAACTGACGAAATTGAAACGGCACTTCTCAATACAGACAACAGGGTAATGAGAAAGATGATAAATGATATTTCTGAAGAAAGAAAGAAAGCCATCCTTGATGCCTTGAGAAATATCAGGATGTCATTGGAAAAAATTGCAAAAAAATATCAGCTTGCAAAACATGAGGTTGATCAATCCCACTATGTTTCGGCCCGCAAAGTAAAAATGTGGGAGGTGATGAACGATACCACGGCAAAGCGGCTGAAAGGCTTTGGCGATTTTCCTGAAGAATATGCCGATGAGTTTGATGATGACATCCGTAACCTGATCCAATTGGTGGAGAAGATTTGATAAAATGTAACCAGTCAATTATGGAATGAGAATACGTTTCCCCTCTGATGAAGAGTTTTTGTTTAGATAAAAAATCATATTGTAATCCGCAGTTGGTGTCCTCACCAACTGCCTTCAGGTTATAGTATAGGTTGTTGGTGAGGGCAACAACAACGGTTAAAACGGTTACGAAAATATAATTTGATGTTTGAAAAGAAGTAAAATAATTAATTTTAGCATCTGCTGATGAAGAACTTTAATTTGGATGAAAAATCGGTATCCGTGATCAGGGGGTTGATTATGGACGGAACACGGAAAGCCAATTCAGGTCACCCCGGCGGTGCCATGTCGTCAACCGACTTTGCTTATATCCTTTTCAGGGAATTTTTAAAATACAACCCTGAAGACCCCGGGTGGTTTGACCGTGACCGTTTTATCCTGTCTGCCGGACACGAAACCATGCTATTGTATTCATTGCTGGTTTTGCAGGGATATTTACCTGCAGAACAACTGCAGCAATTCAGGCAATACGGCAGCCTGACACCGGGACACCCCGAACGGGGGTTGACTCCCGGAGTGGAAGCCACAACGGGCCCTTTGGGGCAAGGCATCGGACAGGGTGTTGGAATGGCAGTGGCCGAAGCCATGTTGGCCGCACACCTCGGTTCCGATATTGTGGATCATTATACCTACGTCCTGGCTGGTGACGGTGATCTTCAGGAACCGGTGGCACTGGGAAGTGCTGCCATTGCCGGCCATTTGGGGTTAAATAAGCTAATACTTTATTACGACCGGAATGCTGTCCAGATATCCGGGCCGACTGAAAGAGCCGACAATACAAACTTTGAAGAACTTTTCAAATCTTTTGGCTGGCATGTGATCAGGATAAACGGGCATAATTACGGAGAGATACGGAAAGCCATTATCCTGGCCAAAGAAAATAAAAATCAGCCCACATTCATTATCGGAAAAACAACAATGGCCAGAGGTTCGGCAACCCTCGAAGGCAGCCCGGCAACTCATGGATCACCGTTTTCCCCCGAAGAAATTATCAGGAGCAAAATCCATTTGGGTTTACCCCCCGATCAGTTTTTTTATCTTCCCGATGGCATTATTCATTATTTCCGTGAAAGGTTTGGTGACTTGACAAAAGCAGTCACGGAATGGAACAATAATCTTAAAAACAAACTTTCAAAAGACAAAAGTTTCTCCAATCTTTGGGATAAGGCCACAAATGGCGATGTTGGAAATATTGTAATGCCCGGATTTGAACTGGATAAACCGGTTGCAACAAGGGCGGCATCAGGAAAAGTTCTTGAATCCCTGGTTGGACAAGTTCCTTTCCTGGCCGGTGGTTCGGCTGATCTGGAACCTTCCAACGCGACGGCAGCCTTTGCCAAAAAAGCAGAAGATTTTACAAAAACCAACCGGAAAGGCAGAAACCTGGCATTTGGTGTCAGGGAGTTTCCCATGGGGGCTGTTTTAAACGGAATGGCTTTACACGGCAGCATGATACCCTTTGGGGCAACGTTCCTTGTGTTTTCCGATTATGAAAAACCGGCAATACGCATGTCTGCCCTTCAAAAGCTAAAAGTGCTGCATGTGTTTACCCACGATTCTTTTTATGTGGGCGAAGACGGCCCGACACACCAGCCCATCGAACATCTGGCCGCTTTGCGTATCATTCCCGGATTGCTTGTGTTCCGCCCTGCCGATGCAACCGAAACGGTACAAGCCATAAAAATTGCACTAAATGAAAAGGAACGCCCCTCGGCACTTGCCCTGACACGGCAAGGGGTTCCGGTTATTGACCGGTCAGTATTTCCTTCTGCCAAAGGGGTTGAAAAAGGGGCTTACATCCTTTATGGGGACGAAAATGAGACACCTGATATTATTCTCATTGCCACCGGTTCGGAAGTGCACCTGGCACTTGATACAGCGAAATTGCTGGCCGGGCATAAAGTGCGGGTGGTGAGCATGCCTTCGCAGGAGCTTTTTGAAGAACAAAGTGCCGCGTATCAAAATAAAGTACTTCCACCAAAAGTTAAAAAACGGGTGACCATTGAAGCCGGAACCACTTTTGGCTGGGAAAAATATGCCGGACAGGAAGGGATGGTTTACGGACTTGACCATTATGGTGCCTCGGCACCGGCAGAAGTATTGAAAGAGGTTTTTGGATTTACTCCGGAAAAACTTGTTCGGAAAATTAAAGACCGGTTTGGTTTAGCTTAAAATTTAAAAACAAATGAAGAATAAGATTTATATTGCCCCGTCCATTTTATCTGCCGATCTGTTAAAGCTTGAAGAACAGGTAAATCTGGTTGCTAAAAATGGTGCTGACCTGATCCATGTTGACGTGATGGACGGCCATTTTGTTCCCAACCTCACCTTCGGCCCGAATATGGTTGAAGCCTTGAAACGGATTGTGGACATCCCTTTGGATGTTCACCTGATGATCACCAATCCGGAATTGCACATTCAAGATTATGCCCGTGCCGGTGCAGATATTTTAACGGTTCACCAGGAGGTTTGCCGCCACCTGCACCGGACAATCCAACAAATTCATCAGGAGGGCATGAAAGCCGGGGTTTCACTTAATCCGGAAACGCCTGTATCCCTGATCGGAGATATAATAGAAGATGTAGAACTGGTTTTGATCATGTCGGTTAACCCGGGCTTTGGCGGACAGAAATTTATTCCCCACGCGCTTGATAAATTGAAAGAGGTTGAAAAAATGGCTGAAAAGGCCGGTAAGCAAATTATGATAGAAGTTGACGGAGGCATCAACCCCGATACTGCAAAACAAGCGATAGAAAACGGGGCCAATGTGCTGGTTGTCGGCAATGCCATTTTTAAACAACCCGATATTGTGGCTGCCCTGAATGCCATTAAAAAGGCGGTTTTACACTGATATTATTTTCAATACATCATTTATCGTTAACCCAACTAAATTCAATACACTGATATGGAAATCATCACACTCATTGAAAACGATAAACCACGCGGGAGAAAGGATTTATTTGCTGAAGCAGGATTGTCGCTTCTGATCAGGACACAAAAGCATACGATTTTATTTGATACGGGTGCTTCGGGTAAATTTGCTTCAAATGCCGAAACACTTGGCGTTGACCTCAGGGAAGTGGACTTTGTTGTTATTTCACATGCGCATTATGATCATACCGGCGGATTGGAAAGATTCTTCCAAATCAATGATACGGCAAAAGTTTATATCAAAACCCAGGCACACGGAAAATATTATTATAAATTGTTGCTGCTAAAGAAAGATATCGGGATGGATCCTGAAATACTGGAAAAATACAGTGACCGGTTTGTTTTTCTTGATGAGGATTATATGATTAATGCCAACATTAACCTCATTACCACGTTTTTAAGTACCTACGAACAACCTTCGGACAATAAACATATCTATAAAAAAGAAAACAGCAAGTTAGTACCTGATGATTTTGTCCACGAACTGATGTTGATAATCACTGAAGACAAAACAGAGTTTTGTTTTACCGGTTGTTCGCATCATGGCATTTTGAATATGATCAAAACAGCACATGAATATTCGAGTAAAAAACTTGTTGTCATCGGCGGTTTTCATATGGTTAATCCACTAACCCAGGGATTGTCTGAAAAGACAGGGGATGTCATTGAAATGGCTAGTGAGATATATCAGGATTTAAACATCGAAGAAATAATTACCGGGCATTGTACCGGTAACATGGCCTATGCCATAATGTGGGACCTTTTAAATGATAAATTGAAGAAATTGGAAACGGGAAATTCCTTTACTTTTTAATTATTCCACAATCACCTTTTTTGTAAAAGTATTCTGCCCGTTATTTATCCTTAAGAAATACATCCCGGGTGAAATCCCGTTAAGGTTTAATTGTACCACATTGTTTTGGATATTGAAATCACTGTTTTTTCTGATCAGTTCTTTTCCCGTGAGGTCAATCAGGGAAATATTAAAGTCACCTTCATTTGAAGAAGGAATGGAAACAAACAGTTCATCTGTTGCCGGATTGGGGTAAACCTGTATATTTTGCAGGTTATTTCCGTTTTCACCAATAGATTGAGCCAGTGTTTTATATGACCCTATTGTATCGCTGGACCGCTCACCCCCTGAAATAGTTAAGGTGAAAACAGGAAAGCCGTAATCACCGGTGTACCAGGAATAATCTTCCGAGCCGGATGTCATGGTCAAAATAAATATATTACCCATCCAAACCGAATCAACACTGTTTGTTTCATTTTTAACCCTGAGGACACTGTTATATGTTGTCTCGGGAGTAGTGATCGAACCCCACGCATCAGCAGTTACTGTTGATGTTCCACGGCGGTGAATAGTCATCCCCATGGCTTCAAATGATGAATAGAAATCATCAGTAAAACTGTCCTGATAAGAAAAAGGAAAGGCCATTTGTTTTTCCGGATCAATATAATGCATAATTACATTGCCCGTGTCGGCAATAACACCGGATCCCCAGCTAAGAAATTCAGCAGATGATAAATTCCCATAACCATATACCTGACCATAACCATTTACAATATAAGAAACAATGTTTGCTTCGGGGAAACTATTTTCAAATGGTGTCCCCGACGGGCTTATCATTTCCATTTGTCCGGTACTGTCTGCCGGAACATCACCGTAATTCCAGGTTTGGTTAGCTCCACCCGGTCCCGGGTCCACAGGGGTGCTGAAAAAGGCCTCATGATAAACATCACCAATCTTTGGTGCATGGTCATAAGTAATTGAGGGTTGTGCATAAGTCATGCCTGTAAACAGCCACGACATTACAATAATGGATAAAAATCGTTTCATAATTAGTTTATTTTTAGGTTAATGTACTGTTAAAATCAGGTTACAGTATCATGTTAAAATACAAATGTAAAGCGGAAAAATAACATTTCCAAATTTTGGCCATCCTTTTATTGATTCTAAATATTCTGCCCGCTCCTTTTCCGGTGTGGATTTTTCTAATTTTGATGGCCATTTAAAAATCATAAAAAATGATCACAAAACAGCTCACACATCCGGACAGCATTGTTGTTGTAGGGGGTTCGAACGATGTGCAAAAACCCGGGGGCAAAGTCCTGAAAAATCTCATTGACGGGGGGTTTAAAGGTAAATTGTATGTTTTGAACCCCAAAGAAGACAGCGTACAGGGGATAAAAAGCTATCGTGACGCAAAAGGGATTCCGGATGTTGACCTGGCCATCATTGCCATTGCTGCCAAATACACACCCGAAACGGTCGAGTTTTTAACACAGCACAAAAACACACGGGCTTTCATTATTCTGTCAGCCGGTTTCGGTGAAGAGAGTCACGAAGGCAAATTGTTGGAGGATAGGGTGGTGGAAGCCGTAAACCGGGTCAACGGTTCACTTATCGGGCCCAACTGTGTGGGGGTGTTAACCCCGCAACATCATAGTGTATTTACCTTGCCCATCCCGAAACTGAAACCTGACGGTTGTGATTTTGTATCCGGATCGGGGGCAACTGCCTGCTTCATCATGGAAGCGGGAATCCCCAAAGGGCTTAGTTTTAGCAATGTGTATTCTGTTGGCAATTCGTCTCAAATGGGTGTTGAAGATATTTTACAATATATGGACGAGACTTTTGATCCGGAAAAAGACACGAAAATAAAACTGCTCTATATCGAAACCATTGAAAAACCGGATTTGCTTATGAAGCATGCCTCGTCCCTAATCAGGAAAGGGTGCAGGATTGCTGCCATAAAAGCCGGGACTTCGGAAGCCGGAAGACGTGCGGCTTCTTCACATACCGGTGCACTGGCCAGTCCGAACGCTGCCGTTGAAGCGTTGTTCAGAAAAGCAGGCATTGTCCGGTGCTATGGCCGTGAAGACCTGATTAGCGTGGCTTCTGTTTTTATGTATCCTGAGTTGAAAGGGAAAAATATTGCCATCATCACCCATGCGGGCGGGCCTGCAGTTATGCTTACCGATAACCTTTCGGAAGGCGGACTTGAGGTGCCACCGATTACAGGGCCTTATGCCGAAAAACTGAAAGCCGAACTGTTTCCCGGCTCTTCGGTGGCTAACCCCATTGATTTTCTGGCCACGGGAACGGCAGAACAATTAGGGAAAATTATTGATTATACCGATACCCATTTTGATCATATTGATGCCATGGTGGTTATTTTCGGGACGCCAGGCCTGTCAGATATTTATGATGTTTATGACCTGCTGGATGAAAAAATGAAAACAGCAAAAAAACCCATCTTCCCGGTATTGCCTTCGGTATTGACGGCAAAAAATGAAGTGGAAGCTTTTGTGGAAAAGGGCAGGGTTTTCTTTCCTGATGAGGTTATGCTGGGCAATGCCCTTTCACGGGTTTATTTCACGCCAAAACCGGTTCCTGACAAAAAGGAATTTATTCAGGTTGACAAAAAACGGATTCGCAACATAATTGAAACAGCCGGTAATGGATACCTTAGCCCGGTACAGGTGGGCGGCCTGTTGGATGCTGCGGGTATCGGCAGGGCAGAAGAGGTAGTTGTGAAGCGTGAAACGGACCTGCCTGTTGCCATTCAACAAGTAGGTTTTCCCTTGGTCATGAAAGTGGTTGGCCCGGTTCATAAATCTGATGTTGGCGGCGTGGCACTAAACCTGAAATTCCCGGAAACGGTGAAACAGGAATTTTTCAGAATGATGAAAATTGAAGGTGTAACAGGGATTTTGCTCCAATCCATGATGAAAGGCACCGAACTTTTTGCCGGTATAAAAAAAGAAGACAAGTTCGGACATCTTATTTTATTCGGATTGGGTGGCATTTTTATAGAAGTGCTTAAAGATGTCAGAACGCTGTTGGCTCCGGTTTCCATTGCTGAAGTTTTACGCGAAATGAAATCGTTAAAGAGTTACAAAATAATAAAAGGGACACGGGGCATGGAAGGCATCAACGAAGAAAAGTTTGCTGAAATCATTGCTCGCCTGGGAGCACTGGCACAGGTAGCCCCTGAAATTATTGAGCTTGACCTGAACCCGTTGCTGGGCTCAAAACAACACGTGGTTGCCGTGGATGCCCGGATAAAAATACAGAAGTAATTACACCCCCGGATATTCGGTAAATTTCATAATTTTGAAACCCCGGAAACCTGAAACAAATATCAGTTATGAAGAACACGCCAATCAATTACAATATTGTAAATCAAAAGATTAAAGAAAGCAACCTCCAATCCGTCGGGAGGGCATCAATCAGGATGATCAAAAAACTGGTTGACGATATTGAAAACGCCACCGGAGAGAGATACATCAGGATGGAAATGGGCATTCCCGGCTTTCCACCGCTAAAGATTGGCATTGAAGCGGAGAAAAAAGCCCTGGATGCGGGCGTTCCCGCCATTTATCCTGACATTTTCGGCATTCCTCAACTAAAACGGGAGATCAAACGGTTTGTAAAACTTTTTCTCAACCTGGATATCAGTGCTGAAAGTTGTATCCCTACCGTGGGTTCCATGCAGGGAAGCTATGCCGCCTTCCTTACCTTGAACCGCATGTACCCCGAACGCGAGGGAACCCTTTTTATTGATCCCGGTTTTCCGGTCCACAAACAGCAGATCAGGACCATGGGACAGGAATACATGTCGTTTGATGTGTATAATTACCGTGGTGATAAACTGAAAGAAAAAGTGGAATCCTATCTCTCTACCGGAAAAGTTTCTACTATCCTTTATTCAAACCCGAACAACCCGTCATGGATTTGTTTTACCGAGAACGAATTGAAGATCATTGGCGACCTGGCCAACAAGTATAATGTCATTGTTATTGAGGACCTGGCCTATTTCGGAATGGACTTCAGAAAAGATTACTCAGTACCCGGACAGCCTCCTTATCAGCCTACGGTTGCAAAATATACGGGGAATTATGTGCTCCTGATCTCCAGTTCAAAAGTGTTCAGCTATGCAGGCCAGCGCATCGGTATGATGGTGATTTCCGATAAGGTTTTTGAAACCAGGGCCCCCGGGCTTTTACGTTATTATCAATATGACACGGTTGGCCGTGCCATGATCTTCGGCACAGTCTATTCATTAAGTTCGGGTACGGCCCATACACCGCAATTTGCCCTTGCAGCCATTTTAAAAGCGGTTAACAACGGTGAGTTTAATTTACTGGATCAGGTGAAAGAGTATGGCCGGAAAGCCAAAATCATGAAAAAGATGTTTACGGACAACGGCTTTAAAATTGTTTATGATAAAGACGAAGACCAGCCCATTGCCGATGGCTTTTATTTTACTTTTTCCTATCCGGGGATGAATGCCGAAGAACTGCTTCACGAGTTGCTTTATTATGGGATCAGCGCCATTTCATTACTGATTACCGGAAGTGAACGTACCGAAGGGATACGGGCCTGCGTTTCGCTTGTTCGAAGGGGACAATTTTCCGATCTTGAGTTCAGGTTAAAAAGATTTCATGCAGACCATCCGATATCGTAATTGGAAAAATATTACCTTTTTCGTTTGATTGTCAAATGAAAATCCTAATTTTACTGCATTGAAACAAAGAGCACAGCCCTTTTTGATTAATTGAAAAAAGTATTTTCATGATTCATCCGGTATCCTTATCGAGAAAATTTTTCCTGCTGCTTGTTTTTTGTTTTTTAAATCTTCCATTTGTTTTTTCCATTAATACCGACAGCCTGTGGAATGTCTGGAATAATCCTTCCCAACCTGACACGATCAGGATGAATGCCCTGAAAGATTTAACATGGAAAATGGTTTTTCAGAACCCCGATTCAGGATATAACCTTGCCGGAAAATTGTATGACCAGGCTTTGAAAAGCAATAACCTGTATATGCAATGCTGGAGCTATAAAGCCAAGGGCATTACAAAGGATATAAAAGGCAACCTTGATGAGGCCATGGCTCTGTATAATAAAGGGCTGAAAATCGCCGAGCAGGCCGGCTTTCTAAATGAGCAGGCTAACTTTTATAGCAATATGGCCCTGATTTACAGAAACCAGGGGGATTATGACAAAGCCCTTAAAGCCAACCGGAAAAGCCTGGAAATAAGAGAAGGTATCAACGACACGCTGGGGAAAGCCCTCATTTATAATAATATTGGTGTTATTTATATTATTCAGGGCAATATACCGGCTGCCCTTGAGTATTTGCAAAAAAACCTTGACATTAACCTGAAATTGCATGACGATGCCCGGATTGCACGAACAATTCAAAATATCGGGCTGGTTTACCTAGATCAGGGCGACCTGAAGAATTCACTTGATTATCTTACCCGGAGCATGGTGTATTATAAGAAGCTTGGTAACAAACGCTTGCTTTCACGCACCTATAATAATTTAGGTATAATCTACAAGGATATGGAAGAATATGACAAGGCGCTTGATTATTATAATAAAGGGTTGCTACTGGCTGCTGCCATCAAAGAAAAAGATCAAATCGCAAGCATATACAGGAACATAGGAAATATTTACAGTCTGAAGGGGGAAAATGATACTGCCTTGAATTATTTTCATCGTAGCCTGAAGCTGAACAATGAACTGGGAAATAAAAAAGGGATAACGGCAGCCTATAACGATATCGGGAGCATTTATAATCAGATGGGCAGGCCCCATGAAGCAAAAAATTGGTGCTCCAAAGCGTATCACCTGGCAAAGGAATCCAATTATCTGGAAGAAACCCGCAACAGTTGCAAATGTTTAACGACAGCCTATAAATCACTGGATAATCCTGAAGAAGCTTTCCGTTTCCAGGAAGAATATTATACAACCCGCGATTCACTGGAAAAAAGAGAAAACTTTAAAAAGGTTACCCGCCTCTCTTTGCAGTATGAATACGAAAAAAGTCATCTGGCCGACAGCCTGGCCATGGTACAGGACAAATTGAAAACAGAAATGGCTTATCAAAAAAAAATAAACGAAGCCAGAAACCGGGAATACATCATCCTTTCTTTTGGTCTCCTGATCCTGATTGTAGCTGCCGCCCTTTTCTGGCGGTTAAATTATATCAGGAAAACAAACCGGGAACTGGAAGAAAAAAACAGGATCATTGAATTTGAGAAAAACAGGGCTGAAGAATCGGAACGCTCGAAGGAACAGTTTTTTTCCAATGTTTCTCATGAGTTGCGGACCCCTTTGACGCTCATCATCGGCCCGCTGGACAAGCTTATCCGGAAAACCCATGATGAGGAAATCCGGAAAGAACTTGAAATAATGGACAGAAATGCCCGCCGGCTGCATGCCATGATCAACGAACTTTTAAACCTCTATAAGCTTGAATCGGGAAAAATTCCGATAAAAGCTAAAAAAGGAGAAATTGTGGAGTTTACCCGGCATTTTGTTCAAACTTTCCATTCATTGGCTGAAGAACGGGAAATAAAACTCTGTTTTACTTCCTCTGTAATCAAACTGTGGATTTACTTCGACAAGGAAAAAATGGAAAACATTATTGGAAACCTGCTCAGTAATGCCTTTAAGTTTACCAACGCTGGAGGTAGCATAACAGTCAGTCTGGGAGCAAACAAGGATGAATCCATCAGCGGGGTACCGGGAGAAGGTGAGGTGACCATAAGTGTCAGGGATACAGGAATCGGAATTGCAAAAGAAAAACAAAACCATATATTTGACAGGTTTTACCAGGTGGACGATGTGCTGAAACGGAATGTGGAAGGCACAGGCATAGGCCTGGCTTTAACCAAAGAACTTATTGATCTTCACCACGGGTCCATAAAAGTTGAAAGTGAAGAGGGGAAAGGATCAATATTTACCGTTTCCCTGCCGTTGGGTAAAAAACATTTTAAATCAGATGAAATTATTGAGGATCAGGATGATGAACAGATACAGGATGAACCGGAAACGGACATTGAAAACCTGACCGGTGGTGAAGGGGGACATAAACCAAAGGCAACGCCCCTTATCCTGATTGTTGAGGACAACAAGGATATGCGGACTTATATCCGAAGTTGTGTTGATCCTCCTTATAAAGTTATTGAAGCCGCAGACGGAGTGAAAGGACTGGACAAAGCCATCAGCCAGGTTCCTGACCTGATCATTAGCGATGTGATGATGCCCAGAATGGACGGAAACGAGCTGTCCAGACAGATAAAAACCGATGAACGGACCAGTCATATCCCGGTTATCCTGCTTACCGCCCGAAGTTCTATGGAATACAAAATTGAAGGCCTTGAAACCGGAGCCGATGAATTCCTTGAAAAACCTTTCAATGCCAGGGAATTGAAAATACGCATAAAAAACCTGATAGAACAACGGAAAAAATTAAGGGAGCAATTACTAAAGTCCCTGGGCGTTGAGTTTACCAAAGCCGACCCGGAGAAACCGGTTTCCATTGACCGGCAGTTTTTACAGAAAGCTTTGTCCGTTGTCATGAAATATATCTCCGATTCGGAATTCAGTGTTGAATCATTTGCCCGCGAGATGGCCATGAGCCGGGTTCAGTTGCACCGAAAAATCAAAGCACTGACCGGGGAATCAGCCGGTCATTTTATACGCAGTATCCGCCTGAAAAATGCAGCCGAATACCTGAAAAGGGAGGAAGGGAATGTTACCGAAACAGCCTATGAATTCGGATTTAAAAGCCTGTCCTATTTTGCCAGATGCTTTCATCGCGAGTTTGGCATGACCCCTTCCGATTTTATTGCCAATCAAAAAGACAAGAAATCCTGACCGATTAAGCACACTGCCTCAAATTAGATGAAACTGTTTTATGGACGGACAATTCTGATTAATCCCTTTGTTTAAAGGTCACGTAACCACTTTCAATTAACTTTCTGATTTTATTACCTGTTCCTGTTCTGCAATCTATAACATCAGGTGATTCAGATTTCTCATAAGCATTCACATACGTTTGATATTTTTTTGGCAGGGTGTCCGGGTTAGGATGAAATAATATCATTATTTTTTCTGAAAAATTCTTGTTTTTATCCAGTTTGACTACATAACATCCGGCCAGTCCATCCCCATAAGTGTCAATCGTTACCAACTCTGCATTTGTGTTTCCTTCAATGTTTAAATACACTTCCCCAAATCCCCGGTCTGAAATTGAAGTGTACCATTCTGTTTTAGTAATATTAATTTCTAATTCTTTTTGATTTTCTTGCTGATTTTCTTTAGAGCATGATATGGCTATCATTAGGGACAATAATAAAATATAGGTTCTCATTTCTTTATTCTTTTGGTGATTGTATAATGTTCTTATCCTCACTGAACACAATGGCCTGGTATGTATAAATCTCCGCATCTTTCCATCCGTCCCAGCCTATGCCGGCTTTGTCCTGCGCACAGTGGCCGAGGAACTCTTTCCTGGTCCACCCCGTTTCCGTAGCTACCTGTGGCAGAAATGTGCCGCTGTGATTGCCTTTTACAATGTAAATGCCGTCACGACCCAGTTTGATCTCATCAATGGAATTGATTTTCTTCATCGGCGTTAATACTGAGATTTCAATGTCAATCAACGGCAACTCGGACGGCCTCACAACCTGAAAACGGTAGTCTTGTGTGGCGGCGGCAATGGTCATCTGCTGTACTACCTTATACAAAGGCTCATCTGCCGTAAACCGGCCAATGCAACCCCTCAGATTATGGTTCTTGTTTAAGGTTACGAAAGCGCCACTGTGTACCATCAGGTCTTTGGACAGCTTGCTTTTATCAATCTCCGGTATTTGTTTTTTGTTGATATAATCCTCAAGGGTTGCCCTGGCAATTTTCAGCAGTTCCTTTTTATCGGAAAGTGTAAGAAAGTCATTTGCACTTTGAATTTTCGGGTCAACCAGGGCAATGGAAAAATAGCCCACAACACGGCTTTTGTCTCCCGGTGCAACATCCCCCGAATTCATGTATTTGAGCGGGACAAAATGAACATCGGGCATGTTTTGTGTCATGTAAAGCAGGGTAAGGATGGATGACTGCCCACAGGCACTGGTCACCAGGCCCGGAAAATCTTTACGGCTGTTTTGCCGGAGGGCTTCGATAAATTTTTCCGGATTGTTTGTCAGGATTCCCCTGGCCGTTGTGCTGTCGGCATTTTGGGCATTGCGGTAACGGGGATAGTGGGAAAAATCGCTGCTGATGATAAAAAGGTTTTTGTCGTTGAGATAAGGTTTCAGCGTGTTGGCAAGGGATTGCAGTTCTTTTTTATCATTAGTGCCGATGATAACCGGTACGATCCTGAAAGGCTTTTTCAGATAATACTGGAGAAACGGCAACTGATTCTCAAGGCTGTGTTCGTGCGAATGTGCCTGCGGCACAAAAGAGATATATTTGTTTTCGGCAATCAGTTGCTTTGCAAGGGCCGTGTTTACTTTTACTTCGCCCAACGGTGTGAGATAGTTGCCTGCCGAATAAACCGAAGCTCCGTCAAGATACATCGTATGCGAAGAGCCGATTAAAAAGATGTTGTCATATTCGGCTTCGGGTTCAAGTTGTTTATAAGCGGTTGCGGCAACCTCACCCGAATAGGCATAACCGGCATGCGGGCAGATAAGCGCCAATATATGCTGAAGGTTATGGCTTTTCGCTTTGCCGAATAAAACACCGAGGTTGTTCACCAGTTTGGCAGAATCGGCTTCATAAAATCTTCCCGCAGCATACGGTTTGCGGTCAATTTTTGTTTGAGCGAAGCCGGTAAACACTGATAACCATGTCATAAGGGTTATCAAGCCGAAGATTTTGATTTTATTCATGGTTTTCATAACTTTACTTCACAGTAATTAACAGCCAAATTTACGGAAACTTAAAGGAAAAATCAAGCCGATGGATGCTGAAAAATATATAAGTAACCGCCTGTTGCTGGCCGATGTATTTTTTCTCGGGTTTACTCTGCTTGGTGCCCAGATCATTTTGTTGCGCGAGTTTTTAATGGTGTTCAGTGGCAACGAACTGGTGATCGGTTTGTTGTTGTCCATCTGGTTGCTTATTACAGCCCTGGGATCATGGATCGGTCAGTTCCTGAAATCCGGAAAAAATTATGATAACCTGCTCAGGGTTTTGTTTACTTTTATTAGCATTTACCCGTTGGTGGCCGCTTTTAGTATCGAATATTTCAGAAATGACATACTGGAACCGGGAAGGATGGCCTCACTTGTTGAAGTGGCAGGCTACTCCACATTGTTGCTTTTCCCATTTTGTTTTACCGGGGGGCTGCTTTTCAGCATCATCAACATTACATCGGGGCAGGGCAGGGGCAAGATGCAGGATTTTTATGCTTTTGAATCGCTGGGAAGTTTAGTGGGCGGTGGGTTGATCAGCCTGTTTTTTATTTTTTATCTGCAGATCAATAATTTCAGAAGCCTGGAATACCTGATGATCATCAACCTGATATATTTCGGGATACATGATTTCAGACAGGGAAAATTTCTCGAAAGTTTTGTTTTTGTTGTCATTACCCTGGTTTTGATGTTGTTGATTTATCAACATGACCCGGACAAACTGGCCAAAGAGAAATTATTTTCCGGCCAAAAGATATTGCTTTCCAAAGAAACGGCTTATGGCAACCTGACCATTACCGAAACCGGGGGGCAGATGAACTTTTTTGAGAACGGCGTTTTACTTTTTTCAACGGGTGATGTTGCCCAAAAAGAAGAGGATATCCATTATGCCATGCTCCAACGGCCCGATGCCAAAGATGTCCTTTTGATCGGGGGAGGTATGACGGGTACTACCCTGGAAGTGCTGAAATACAAGGATGTGAAAAGGCTTGACTATCTTGAAGTCAATCCTGCGATATTTAAGATAACAAGGGAATACACGACTTACCTCAACGATAAGCGCATCAGGACTTATGCCGAAGACCCGTTGATATATATAAAAAAGACCGCCGAAAAATATGATGTTATTTTTGTTAACGAGCCGCCCCCTTCCAGTGCCGAGTTAAACCGGTTTTTTACGGTTGAGTTTTATCACCGGCTCAAACGTCTTCTCCGCCCCGGCGGATTAATATCCACCCGTCTGACGTCATCCGAAAACTATATGAGCAACGATGAAGTGGAATTGCAGTCATCTGTATATAACAGCCTGAAAAAATCTTTTCCGCATGTTTTGGTTGTCCCCGGCAAAAAACTCTATTTTCTGGCTTCCGACAGTACGCTTTCCATTGATTTTGCCCAACGCTACAAAGCACTACACCTCAAAAATACTTATGTGAACGATGCCTATCTGAATGATGCCCTTATTCAATTCCGTTCGCAGCAAATCGTGTCCGATTTTAAGGGCAGCACTTTGTTAAACCACGATTTCAAACCCTCGGTGTATCTTATATACATCCGTCACTGGCTCAGCTTTTACGGGACCAATATCTGGGTTATCCCGGTGTTTTGTCTTGTGCTGGCCATACTTTTTCTTATTTTTTCAAAACCTTTTGCCACGGCCATGTTCACCAGCGGTTTTACCGGTGCTGCGGCCGAGGTTTCGCTGCTCATTGCTTTTCAGGTGATTTTCGGATACGTCTATCTCTTTCTCGGGGTGATCATAACAATTTTTATGGCCGGGCTCACCGTGGGGTCGTTATTGAGCAAAAACTGTGCTGACCGCAACATCATGAAGCTTGTGATGAAAGTGCAACTTATCGAGGGATTGTTCATCCTGGCTTTGGCCGGTTATTTCCTGGTTTCCCGTTTTATACAGGATGATGCCTTCACACGTCTGGTTTTTTCTGCAGCCATGCTTGTCATTGCCCTGTTGGTCGGATATCAATATGGGATTGCTGTTTGTAAAATAAAAAAATCACCGGGGAAGACCATTGCCTCGGTTTACTCTTCCGATTTGGCCGGTTCGGCACTGGGGAGCCTTCTAGTTGCTATTTATATCATTCCGGTTTACGGTCTGGTCGTTACAATGATTATTTTATCCGGTTTGCATTTTTTAACATTATTTATCTTGACAGTTAAGCATAAATTGAAGTATCTTTAAAACAAATTTAACAAGTGGATAATTTTAAAGGATGATGAAAGATTTTTTGTTGACAAAACGGGATTTTTTAAAACTCAGCCTGGCAGGTGCAGGAACTTTGGCATTGCAAGGAAGCCTGCCGGCAAAAGCATTAACAACTATGGTACCTGATAATGACAAACCCTGGAAATGGAGCAAGGAGGCCATCTACTACATCAACACGCCCAAAGGCCTCAAATGTAAACTTTGTCCGCAACATTGTGAAATTAAGGAAGGGAAAGTGGGTGATTGCCGGACACGCCAGAATTTCGGCGGTAAACTTTATACCATGGTTTACGGTAATCCATGTGCCATCCACATTGACCCCATTGAGAAAAAGCCGCTTAACCATTTTTTGCCCCAATCACTGGCTTATTCAATAGCCACGGCAGGTTGCGATCTGGCCTGCCTTAATTGCCAGAATTATACAATTTCACAGGTGGGTCCAAACGAAACACGCAATTACGACCTGATGCCCGATCAGGTGGTTGAAGAAGCGTTGAAATACAAAACCCGGTCCATCGCTTATACTTATTCGGAACCTATTGTTTTTTATGAATATGTTTATGACACGGCAAAGATTGCCAGGCTGCAAGGATTAAAAAATGTGTTTGTTTCAGCAGGTTACATTAACGAGCAGCCCTTGAGGGACATCTGCAAATACCTTGATGCAGCCAACATTGACCTGAAATCGCTGAGTGACAAAACTTATGAAATGCTGAATGCGGGAACCCTTCAGCCGGTGCTGAACACCCTTAAAGTGATGAAAGAAGAAGGAGTGTGGCTTGAAATTACTAATCTTATTGTTCCGTCGTGGACAGATGATATGGATATGATCCAAAAGATGGTTGACTGGTTGTACGACAACGGATTTGAAAATACACCGCTGCATTTCAGCCGTTTCCATCCTGCATACAAACTCACCAATCTGCCGCCTACCCCTGTTGAAACACTCAACAAGGCGCGCGAAATGGCGATGAATGCCGGGTTGAATTTTGTTTATGTTGGCAATGTCCCCGGCAGCGAAGGCCAGAATACCTATTGCCCTTCCTGTAAAAAACTATTGATTGAACGAAACGGCTTTAAGGTCTTGCAGAACCACATTAAAGACGGAAAATGCGGTTACTGTGGGACACCCATTGCCGGAGTTTGGAATTGATCTTATGACATTCTCCGACAGAATAATGAAATTATACCGGTCGTTGGAAATAACAGGGCCATTACCGGAGGGCATTGAAGTGATGAACCCTTATAAGAATCAGGAAGTGATGGATGCCTGTCGCCGGTTTTATAGCAAGTATTACAACGACAACAACGGCAGGCGGCTGATCCTCGGCATAAATCCAGGACGTTTTGGGGCCGGGGTCACGGGCATCCCGTTCACCGATCCCAAAAGGCTTGAAAAAGATTGTGGCATAAAAAACGGTTTTGATAAAAAACCCGAATTGTCCTCCGATTTCATTTACCGGATGATCAAAATGATGGGTGGCCCCGATCATTTTTACAGCCATTATTACATTGGGGCCGTCAGTCCGCTGGGTTTTAAAAAGGATGGGAAAAACTACAATTATTATGACTCAACCGAGTTGATGCATCGCCTGAAAAAATTTATCACCAAAAGTCTGGTTGAGCAGGTGGGACTGGGCATCAACTCCAGAAAATGCTATTGTCTCGGTCAGGGCAAGAATTATGAATACCTGCAAATGCTCAATAGTGATTTAAGACTTTTCAGCGAAATCGTCCCGCTGCCCCATCCCCGCTGGGTGATGCAATATCGCCGGAAAAAACTTAATGAAATACTGCGCCAAACTGTGAAAAGCCTGGTTTTGTAAATCTTTTGCCGGTTGAACAAAGACTTGTTAGTCAAAAAAATGTTGGTGGTGGGGACACCAACAAAGATGGGGGGGGCTATAAAGATATGGTAATGAAGTTATGTAAAAGCCCAAAACAACCCGCGTTCAATTCTGAGGCATCGTTGGTGGGGGCTTTGCAAAGCATACCGTGAGAATCCGGAAGTTCTGAAACAACGGACAAATAATTGTTTTTGGTGAAAAAGATACTATCCCAAAAAGTGTGTAAAGTGCATCTTAACTAAATTTGGAGTTGATAAAACTTTAAAATATTTAGCATATGAAAAGAATACACTTTACACAGGAGCAAGTTACGAAGATTTTAGA
>CAJVWU010000044.1 GCA_913009755.1 uncultured Bacteroidia bacterium | reverse complement strand
CGAACAGCATGGTAAACAAATGTGTTCGTGTCTTAAATGCCTTGTAATAACGATCGCTCTGGTGTCTGGCTATGATACTGCTCAGATCAATATTTTCTGCCAATCTGAAGATTTGTTTTAAAATCGGTTGACCGACAAAATTTATTTCCCTATTTTTACTCATGTTGTATTGTGTTTGTGCAAAAACAAAAATACAACACGAAGGGGAAACCGTATGGGAGTACCCTTCTTTTTATTATTTTAGTCGGTCAGTAGTGAAATATTATAATGACTAACAAAACTTGAAATCACAAAAATTTACTTTCTTAATTCCTTTGTTGGTGTTTGCACAGTTTTCAAAAATTCCAGTAAAATATTTGGTGTTGGGAATAAACAGAAGTATAAGTTTGTCAATTAACAAAACAGCCGTTGAGAAAGGAAAGCATGCCATACGGGGAAGACAAAGCGCTTGTTGAAGCGGTGAAGTCGGGGGACAACACGGCATTCAGGCAGATCGTATTGAAATATGAAAAGCTGATTGCCGGTGTGGTAAAGGGCATGATAGGCAACGACGGGGCTGACGATGTGGGGCAGGAGACGTTCATCCGTTTTTACAGGTCAGTTGGCCAGTACAAGGGGAAAGCCGGGCTGGGGACTTACCTGGTGAGGATCGCCGTCAACCTGACGCTGAACGAAATAAAAAAACGGAGCAAACGCAAATGGTTCCCGTTGAATGATTATGACAATGGCCATAGAGCGGAAAATGATTTTGAAAGGATGGAAACATCGGAACTGATAAGCAAAGCAATGACACAGCTTGAACCTGATTTCAGGAGTGTGGTGGTGCTGCGGATCGTGCAGGGCTATTCAACCAAAGAAACGGCTGAAATATTACAGATCCCTTTGGGGACAGTGCTTTCACGGCTGGCCAGGGGGCAGGAAAAATTAAGGGGAATATTGAAAAAACTGGGATACAGGTATGAGGAAGGATGAATGTTGAATGATGAGTGATGAATTGATGCGGGGTGCGGGGACAAAACACCTTCCAGCGTGCGAAGCTCCTGGAAGAGTGTTTCCGGGAAGGATGGAGGGGTGAATGATTAGTGAAGTAGTGGTTGCGTGTTACGGGGTGGGGGATACGGTATGTTACAGGTTGCAAGTAAAAAAGCGACGAATGATGAAGAAAAAGATTAGATAGGAGTATAAACGGGCGATGAAATCCCGGAGGGATAGAATGATAGTTAGCCGTAGAATTTATTCTCCGGCGGGTGATAATAAAAAACGAATAACGAAAAAAAATCATAAATAATCCGCGAAGATATGCCTCAATTCAGATGCGCCTTTGCATGAAAATCAAAAAAAATGGAAAACATAAAAGAAATATTGCTGAAATCATTTGATGCGGAACTGACCCCGCAGGAGCGGGAACTGCTGGACGAAGCATTACAGCACTCTGAAGAACTGCGAAAAGAAAAACAGGAGATCGAACAAATGCGAACCTTTTTTTCCGGACAGGATACTTCGTTTGAAAGCGGATTTGCCGACAGGGTGATGGAACGACTGGAAACACCTGCAAAAACCATTGAAATGTACAGCATCTTCAAACGGGTGGCCATTACAGGCATTGCGGCCATCATTGCCCTGCTGATTGCCATTTACTTTATTGACGGCTCACTCACGCTCAATGCGGTGCTGGGCATTTCCGGCTATTCCGCTGACGGGGCTGATCTTTCGGTACTCAACTTACAAAATTATGAAAATATCATTTTACCATGAAACGTAAATTAACATACACGGCATTGTTTGTTGCCATACTTTTGATTGGTTTTGTCATCGGGTTTTTGGTTCAGGGGACAATTACCCGTTCGCGTATCAGGAAGATGCGGAGCACTTTTACGGAACGGGGTGTTAACCGTGAATTTATCCGTGCCATCCGGCCTGCACCTGAACAGATGGAACAACTGAAGCCCATACTGAAAAAGTATGCAGGCATGAAGCGGAATTTAATGACGGATTACCGGAGCAACCAACATGAGCTTTTTCTTGAATTCCGGCAAGAGATCAACCCTTATTTGACTCCTGAACAAAAAGAAAGATTAAATCAGATGGACAACCGCTGGAAACAACGGTTTATGCCCGGTCACGGACGGGGGCGGGGGAGACCGGGGTGGAAAAAACAAGGATGGAATCAAGACACGCTCAACAAATAAATATTTTCTTTAGCTGTTGTTGGTGTCCTCCATCAACATGCTTTATTCAATCACCTCTTTTTCCTCAACCTGTAAAACGGATTTGGTTTCCGTATTGTAAACAAAGGCCACCACATGGCAGTTTTTGGCAATCCATCCAGACTTAAAAATGATCGAATAGGTTTTTTCATATTTAATATTGGTTTCAACGGGTTGTCCATCCGTAACATCTTGACCCCATTCCCCGTTCATATTACCGCGAAGCATATCCATAAACACGTAATCTGCAATGACGGTTGTTGAATTTTTCTGTCCTCCGATAATGCTGTCCTGGGTAATACATACAATAAGGTGATAGGGATCAGCCTGAGGAGATAAAAACTCGGTAAAAATATTAGTCGTAAGTTGTCTTGTTGAATTATTAAAATCGTTATGGATGGTGATTTTGGCTTCGGCGTTTTTTTCAAGTTCGGTGCTCACGGTTGCTCCCCATGCTCCGGGAGGCAATGGATAAACTCCGGAAGACTCATCAGGAATACGGTCAATCATACCGCTCGGGTAGAACTGGAAATGAAAAAAGTCGTTCCAGGCATTGCCGGCAGGTGTTCTGAAATCATCTAAAAGTAAGGTGTCGTCTTCAACGGGGGCAGCAAAATATCCGGCATGAACGGCCATAACCACCAGTTGATCCCCATAAATACCCTTTAACTGGGCAGCAGTTACTGCTGCTGCAGGGCAGTTGGGGCAATTGTGCCCTGTATAATCTTCCAGCAGTACTTTTTTAACAAACTGGCCGGTATCGCTTCCCCCATGGTTTTCAATATAAGGGGCTTCAATAATATCACAGGTGGAAAACAAAAATAAACCGAAAACTACGATAAGAAAAGCCGTTATTTTATTCATGATTTCTGTTTTTAAAGTTAAAAGCTGGAAGTAATGGTAACCGTAAAGCCATTGGCTGCCGGTACCTGACGGCAAACACCTCCAACACATACAATCCCTTCACGTTGACGACCATAAGTCAGGGCAATGCGCGAAGTCCGGCGCGTGTATCCAAACGATAAATTATAGTAATGAATCTGATCCTTTGCAACGGGATTGCCGTAATTGTATTGATTGCTAAAAGCAAAAAACCAATGTGGGGAGATGGTATATTCCAGCAACAAGGCTAACCAGCTCCCTTTGTCTTGTTGCGACCAAAACCCCTGAGCTTCCCATCTCAAAGCATTTTTTGAATTGAATTTGTAGGTCATGTCCACAAGGGCAATGTTGGCATAAATAGTCGGTTCCCCCGGATGGCCCTGGAGAACAGCTATATCATAAGTCTGATACATATATTTAAAAATAGCCTTGAATTTTTTCGAGAATTTCTTGTTGATTTCGATGTTCATGTCCTGCCAGAAAACCGGTTTACCGAATTTGAAGAAAGGGGATGTCCATCCCAGTGTTCCGCTTTCCCACTTTAAATCACTAACCGGTGTTGTATCGTTGACCTGCTGACGATCAATATTATTTACCTGAGAATAGTTAACGGAAATGCCCATTCCATATTTTCCACCCAATTTGCTTTTTCGTGGAATCTTATAATTTATCTGTAACTGAAACCCTATTTCTCCATTGGGTTGGGTGGCATAAGGATAAATGGCAGTCAGCATGTAAGAATGTATTTCGGTATTAGGAGGTAAAAAATTAATGTCAAGTGCGTTGGATATTACAGTACGGTCCGATTTATAACTCATGTTGTCAAGCCGTTTGAACATGCCGAAAAAACCAAATCCCTTGGTTGAATAAGACAATGTAAAAATAAAGGCATCCCCATCTTTATAAATATACTTGTTAATTGCTGAGGGGTCATTTACTTTCCAGGCATACTCCGAAGCAATATTAAAATTTCCGATGCCCAGGCTGAAACGGCCGCCCAGGTTCGACACATTTCGCGGCAGTTTATAAATGGGATCCAGGTCGCTTTGATATTTGCTCACGGCACTTCCCCCGATGATCAGCCTGACTTTTGAATTTTCCATGGATTTGAACACCTGGTTGAAATCCAGCTCGGCATCAAAACCTTTAACAATGCCCCGGCTGTTGGGTTTCCATTTTGCCCAATAAAACCGTTGTGAGCCGTAAACAGCTTTCATTATTAATCCTTTTACCGGTTCATAAGTAATCCGTGCCCCGTTCATGGAATTGTCGTAGCCCAGTGACCATTCTTCATAAGTTCTGAAAGTAAGCCCCATACCAAACTGTTCATAAAAATTACCCACAGTGAAGGTGAATTTTTCAGAAGTATATTTTGCCCACAGATAAGGGATGCCTTGTCCCTCAAGTTTTGCATCAAAGCCGGCAATGGGTGGAAGGTAAGCCTCATAACGTAATCCGGCAGAAAATTTGCCCAGAGTATAAATGATATTACCAAATCCGTTAAAAGCAAAGTTTCTTCCGTTGATCATCGAATCGGTAATCCCCATGGCATCGTCGGGGAGGTAATACGCACCGTCAAATTCGAAAGAACCATGGACTTCAGACTTTTTGATCATTTCCGAAAACTGTGCATTGGCCCCTGTTGCGATCAGTATCAGGACGAATAGGGCAAGAATGGATTTTTTCATTACAAATTATTGGTGTTTGTCTGATTTTAATGTTTTGCAATGTCCTCACCTGCCGCCACTTTTTTGATGAGTTCAAAAAATTCATCTTCCATTCCTTCGTAATAGGAAGTGTGCTGGTAAACAATTTTCCCGTTGCCGTCAAGCAGAAACGTATGCGGAATCAGGTTAACGTTCATCGCTCTTTTGAAGTCGCCATTGGGGTCGAGCAACACTGTCATCTGCCAGTCGTGGCCTCTTACAAAGGGAAGTACCTTCTGGGTGGAGCGTGCATCGTCAATGGAAACGGCATAAATTTTTACGCCGGTCTGTTGCTGCCAATCTTCATAATTTTCATTATAAGCTTCCATTTCTTTTTTGCAGGGCTTGCACCACAATGCCCAAAAACTGATTACGATGGGCTTACCGTCATTTTGGATCTGACTTGTATTGAAAGGCTGGCCGTCCAGTGTTTTGATGTTTACCGAAGGCAGCTTATTCATTTGTGTGACCCCTTGTCCCAAAGCCACACTTCCAATTAAAACAATAAATGTAAAAACGATGATCTTTTTCATTATTCGGTTTTTTTAAATACAGATTTATATCTGGTATTTTCTGTTTTTCAAATTAATTAAATGACAACGTTCCCTTTATTATTGTTGCATTTTTTCAGATAATCCCGTAATTTTTAATGAATATAAATTTCAAGTAACCGGGATGCCTTTTCCGGCTCCAAGATTAACCTTTCCATAATTGCCGGAACAACGATAGCATCCCCCGGTTGAAAAGACATTTCCCCCTCATCATATTTCAGGGTGGCTTTCCCTTCCATCCCCATATAAACAATGAATGAGTCGAGGCCGGAAATATCTTTTGTAACCGGCTGGTCGAATTTAATGAGGTTTGTTGTGAATTTATCGCAGTCCACCAGGGTTGAAGACCGGTTCTTTTTTACTATATAGTTGGTTTTGTAATTTTCATAAAATTTAAAGTCAATGGCATCAAGGGCTTGCCGGGTATGCAGTTCCCTTTTCATTCCACGGTGGTCAATGCGGTCCCAGTCGTAAATACGGTAAGTCGTATCGGAGGTTTGTTGAATTTCGGCCAGCAGGATGCCCGGGCCGATGGCATGTACCCTTCCGGCAGGGATAAAAAAAACGTCGCCGGGATGCACCTCTTCGTAGTTCAATATGTCGGGCAGGGTGTTTGATTCAAGGTGTTTCAGGTAAGTTTCCTTATCCATTTTCCGGTTAAACCCACTGATGAGCTGTGCCCCTTCTTCTGCATGAATAATATACCACATCTCTGTTTTACCGTGTCCGATCTTTCGTTTTGCAGCCAGCGTGTCATCGGGGTGTACCTGGATGGAAAGCCAGTCGTTGGTATCAATATATTTGACCAGCAAAGGGAATTCATTACCATTTTGTTTAAAATGTTTTTCCCCGACCATGTCCCCCATATAGACTTCCACCAGTTCATTGAGTTCATTACCGGCGAGGAATCCGTTTTCCACAATGGAGAGGTTGCCTTTTACGCCCGAAACCACCCACACTTCGCCACAGTTGGGCAGGTGGCCGTAATCCATTCCCAGTTCGGTCCTGATCCGCCGGCCACCCCAAATTTTGTCTTTAAAAATGGGTCTGAATTTTAATGGATATAAAGGGTTTGCCATAGTAATGCAAATTTAACTTTTTATTTTTTCTTCATGTTTTGCAGGCCTTTTTTCAACAGGCTGTATATTTTAAAACTCAGGTCGCTGAGTAATATCCCGGCATGGGCATTTCGTTCGATGTGATAGATGGCCTCGTTCAGCAGTTCATAAACTTCTTTCTGGTTTGCCTGGTTGATGTAAGGGGCAAAGCGTTTTGTAAATTCGGCTTCGTCCCCGCTTTTTCGCAAAAAGTTGTCGTGCCCCGAATTGATCAGGATGCTGTTGTGGATGGTTTCGAGTCCGTAAGTAAGGAAGCTTTTTACTTTTTCGCGGCCAATGCGCGAAAGTTCCGAGTTAAAATTATTCAATTCGAGAAAGTTGCCCGGTTTAAAGCAAAGCCGCAGCCAGTCCCTGAATTTGATAAAATTGGTTTGCGCATCCTCAATGTTTTCAGCAATTTCAACAGCAAGGTTCCAGTTGCCACCGGCCTGCATGGCGATGCCGGCAGCCTGGTTTTCGGGTAATCCCTTTTGATGAATTAAAGCCTGCTCAATATTTTTATCTGAAATTTTGGGCACTTTAACCAGTTGTGCCCTTGAACGGACAGTGGGCAGCAACAGTTCATAGCGTTCGGCAATAAGAAAGATCAGGGTTTTATCAGGAGGTTCCTCAAAGGTTTTCAGCAATTTGTTTGATGCCGAGCTATGAAGTTTTTCAGCCATCCAGACAATAAAAATACGGTATTCCGACTCAAAAGCTTTCAGGGCAAGATGCCGGATAAAATCACCGGCATCGCGAACATAGATGGTTCCCTGTTTATTACCAACGCCCAGATGCCCGTACCATCCTTTTTGTGTCGGATAGCCATTTAATTTTTTCAGGTACTCACGCCACTCATCCAGAAAAAGTTCCGATTTGGGGTCTTTCTTAACCTTATCGTTGGTTGTGGTCGGAAAGAAAAAGTGAAGGTCGGGATGGGCCAGATGTTGGTATTTTATGCACGATGGACAGGTGCCGCAACTGTCGGTTTCCGTCCTGTTTTTGCAGTTGATGTATTGTGCAAAAGCAATGGCCAGTGCCAGCGAGCCGTTTCCTTCGGGGCCGAGGAACAACTGGGTATGGCCAACACGGTTTTTGTTAAAGCTGTTCAGCAACTTGTTTTTTACCTCTTCCTGGCCGATGATGAATTTGAATTGCATAGATTAATTTGGGGAGGTAAAAATATAAAATTAGGAGGATATCAAAGCAGGTAAAATGGTTGAATGGGGAAAATTGGTATTGGGTGAAAAGGAGTATAGGGTGTAAGGGGTATAGGGATTTGGTTTGTGTAAGGTATTAAAACCGATTCTTTTCAGGACTTTGCCTGTTATTAAAAAAATTCAAACTATTTCTTTAGCCCTTTATGATGTTTTTTCATCATTTCTTTATGACTTAAAAGGTTGTCGTTATATTTTGATTCTTCCTCTGATAAAAAAACGGGCACGCCACAAAGCAGCACCCGTTATTTTGGTTTTTGATATGTTTTTAAGAAACTTTCGCGCCAAAAAACTGCCGGTTCATCCTGGCAATATTGACTACGGAGATTTCTTTCGGACATTCGGCTTCGCAGGCATACGTATTGGTGCAGTTTCCAAAACCGAGCTCATCCATTTTGGCTACCATTTTCTGAACACGGTCTTTGGCTTCTATTTTACCTTGCGGGAGCAGGGCAAACTGTGATACTTTGGCAGAAACAAACAACATGGCGGATGCATTTTTGCAGGCTGCAACACAAGCCCCGCAACCAATACATGCTGCTGCATCCATAGCCAGTTCTGCTTTTTCCCTGCGGATGGGAATGGCATTGGCATCGGGAACGCCACTGGTGCTGGCCGAAATAAAACCCCCGGTTTGTATGAGTTCATCGAATGCCGAACGGTCAACAATCAGGTCTTTGATAACGGGGAAAGGCTTAGCCCGCCAGGGTTCTATAACAATGGTGTCGCCATCCTTGAATTTGCGCATGTGCAACTGGCAGGTGGTAACGGCTGTGTCAGGTCCGTGCGGCCTGCCGTTGATGAACAGGCTGCACATTCCGCAAATGCCTTCACGACAATCGTGATCGAAGGCAACCGGTTTCCCCCCTTTTTCCACAAGGTCTTCATTGAGGAGGTCCATCATTTCCAGAAATGAAGCATCGGAAGATATATTGTGAATTTCGTAATCCACAAATTTACCTTTGGCATCCCTTGAGGCCTGTCTCCATATTTTTAATTTAAGATCCATCGTTCCTGTTTTTTACATTTTAAATATTAACCTGTGTAACCCGTTTAGGCTGTTTTGTAATTACGTACCTTAACTACGGTTTCTTCATATTTTAACATCTCTTTGTTGAGTTGGGGTTCCTTATCATCGCCGGTGTATTCCCAGGCAGCCACATACATGAAATCTTTGTCGTTACGCAAAGATTCACCTTCCGGGGTTTGGTATTCCACACGGAAATGGCCGCCGGCCGACTCTTTACGGTTCAGGGCATCGCGGGCCATCAGTTCGCCGAGTTCCAGGAAATCGGCAACACGGATTGCTTTTTCCAGTTCAATGTTGATGCCATCCTGGCTGCCCGGAACTTTTACATTTTCCCAGAATTCTTTACGCAGAGCCCGGATTTCGGAAATGGCCTTTTCGAGGCCTTCCTTGTTCCGTTCCATACCCACATAATGCCACATAATATGGCCAAGGCGTTTGTGGATGGAATCAACGGTTTCGGTGCCATTAACTGACAATAGCTTGTCAATGCGTTCTTTTACATCCTTTTCCGCTTTGTCAAACTCTTCCGTATCAGTGGAAATCTCTTTAACCGTGATCTGGTCAGCGAGATAATTCTGCATCGTATAAGGCAGGACAAAATAACCGTCTGCAAGTCCCTGCATCAGTGCCGAAGCACCAAGACGGTTGGCACCGTGGTCAGAGAAGTTGGCTTCACCCCCTACAAATAAACCCGTAACATTGCTTTGCAGTTCATAATCAACCCAAAGGCCACCCATAGTGTAGTGAATTGCCGGATAAATACGCATGGGCACTTCATAGGGATTTTCATCCACGATTTTTTCATACATCTGAAACAGGTTCCCATACCGGGCTTCGATAACGTCTCTCCCCAGTCGTTTAATGGCATCTTTCATGTCAAGGAAAACGGCAAGTCCGGTTTTCCCTACACCGTAACCGGCATCACAACGTTCTTTGGCAGCCCGTGAAGCCACGTCACGCGGAACCAGGTTCCCAAAAGCAGGATATCTTCTTTCCAGATAATAATCCCTGTCTTCTTCGGGAATATCTATGGCTTTCATTTCCCCTTTCTGGATTTTCTCAGCGTCTTCTTTTTTCTTCGGCACCCAAATCCGCCCGTCATTTCTCAAGCTTTCACTCATCAGTGTCAGTTTCGACTGATAATCACCATGAACCGGGATACAGGTTGGGTGGATTTGAACATAACAGGGATTGGCAAAGAACGCACCACGTTTGTATGCACGCCAGGCAGCACTGCCATTAGAAGTCATGGCGTTGGTAGAAAGAAAGAAAACATTGCCATAACCGCCCGTTGCCAACAATACGGCATGTGCACTATGTCTTTCAATTTCACCCGTAAACAGGTTTCTTACGATAATACCCCTTGTACGGCCGTCTTTCATTATTACGAGGTCCATCATCTCACGGCGCGTATATAATTTGACAGTGCCTTTTTTAATTTCTTTGCTCAGTGCGCCGTAAGCACCCAGCAGCAATTGCTGTCCGGTTTGCCCCCGTGCATAAAACGTCCTGGAAACCTGAGCCCCCCCAAAAGAACGGTTAGCAAGATATCCGCTATATTCGCGGGCGAAAGGGACGCCCTGGGCAACGCATTGGTCAATAATATTATTGCTTACTTCGGCCAGGCGATAAGTGTTGGCTTCGCGTCCGCGATAGTCACCCCCTTTGATGGTATCGTAATACAAACGGTAAATGGTATCCCCGTCATTGGGATAGTTTTTTGCTGCGTTGATGCCACCCTGAGCCGCAATACTGTGTGCGCGCCTCGGGCTGTCCTGAATGCAGAACACTTTTACGTTGAAACCCATCTCACCAAGACTGGCGGCAGCAGCACCACCGGCCAATCCGGTACCAACGACAATCACATCAATTTTACGCTTGTTGGCCGGGCTTACAATTTTTTGATATTCTTTATAAAGGGTCCATTTTTCGGCCAGGGGGCCTTTTGGAATTTTGGAATCAAATTTTGCCATTGCTCAAAATTATTTTAAAGAAAATAAATAAAAACAGGAATAGAAATAAAACCAGCAGTAAGGACTATTGCCAGAAAACGGCCAAGCCCTTTGATAAAAGGCATGTATTTTCTGTGGTTTAGCCCCAACGACTGGAATGCCGATTGAAATGCATGATCGAGGTGAAAACCCATGATCAGAAGCAGGACAACGTAAAAAATAACATAGGCTTTCTCATGAAACAAATCAATAACAAGTCGTCCCATATCTTCTTTTCCACCTGTTTCAGGAACACCATTGCCTATCCATCCCATCTTGACAAAGAAAAAGTTTCCAAGATGCAGCACCAGGAAGATTAAAATAACAATGCCCGTGTAAATCATAAACTTTGAAAATATGGAATCTTCCGAAATCGCTTTCTTTTTATATCCCTTGGGCCTGGCCATCCAGTTTTGTATCTGCAAAACAATTCCATAAAAAATATGGATGGCAAACCCGGCGAACAATACCCACTGGAACACCTGGACAAAGAAATTTGTTCCAAGAAAATGGGCCGCTTCATTAAACAAAACCCTTGACGGATCGAACAAGAGCGTAAGATTAACGGAAAGGTGTACAACCAGGAATGTGAAGAGGAATAACCCCATCAGCGCCATAATGTACTTCTTTGTTAAAGAAGAGTAATATCTGTTGCTCATATCTAAAGATTTTTACTATTTTTAGCTGACCGCTTAAAATTTAAATAATTTCCAAACGTTTTTTTATATTTGCTGTGAAACAGCAAATATATTAAAGTAAACACTTTCTATTTTTGCAATCCGTAATTTATAATTATTTTAATTTGTAAAACAGGATCATGAGATACCTTTCCCTTCCTTCAGAATTGTTTTTAAAAAACCGGAAACGCCTGCTTGATAAACTCCCTTCCAATAGCCTGATCATTTTACATTCCAATGATCGGTACCCGCGCAACGGTGACCAGTTTTTTCCTTTCCGGCAGCAAAGCGATTTGTTTTATTTAACCGGTATTGACCAGGAGAAAAGCATTTTGATGATGGCCCCGGATTGTAAAAACGAAAAACGGAAAGAAGTTTTATTCCTGATTGAAACCAGCGAACAGATCGCCATCTGGGAAGGACATAAATACACAAAAAAGGAAGCGCAGGAAATATCGGGAATTGAAAATGTGTATTGGCTGGATGAATTTGAAGCGGCAATGAAAGAAGTGCTGGCTGATGCGGATGTGGTATTTCTCAACAGTAACGAGTACATCAAATTCTTTAGCGAAGTACCCGATAAGAACCTGCGTTTTGCACGGCAGTTCAAAGAAGATTACCCATTGTATAAAACGGAAAGGGCAGCCCCGCTTCTCGCAGAACTGCGGATGATAAAATCAGATGAAGAAATAGAATTACTGAAAATTGCAAGTGAAATTACACGGAAGGGTTTTGAACGGGTATTGAAATTTGTTGAGCCCGGAAAATATGAATTTGAAGTGGAGGCCGGGATTGGCCATGAGTTTACAGTGAACCGCGCAACCGGACATGGTTATGCCCCCATCATTGCTTCCGGCGGCAGCGCCTGTGTGCTTCATTATATTGAAAATGACAAACCCTGCAATGACGGAGACCTGTTGCTGATGGACTTTGGCGCCGAGTATGCCAACTATACTGCCGACATGAGCCGGACAATCCCGGTGAACGGGAAATTCACCGAACGGCAGAAAGCCTGTTACAATGCTGTTTTATGTGTGTTTAAAGATGCAAAAAAACTGTATTACCCCGGCAACACCATCAATAAGTTGAATGAGCAGGTCAACAAGATGATGGAAAAAGAATTAATCGGGCTGGGCTTGTTTACAGAAGATGAGGTGAAAAACCAGGATGCTGAAAAACCTTTGTTCAAAAAATATTTTATGCACGGTACTGCCCATTTTCTAGGGCTGGATGTGCACGATGTGGGCAGTAAGGATGAGCCCTTCAAACCCGGGATGGTCTTGACTTGTGAGCCCGGCTTATACATCAGGGAAGAAAATATAGGAATACGCATTGAAAACGATATACTGATTACCAAAAACGGGCCGGTTGACCTGATGGAAAACATCGCTGTTGAAGCGGATGAGATAGAAAAAATCATGAACCAATCGTTTTAACATTTAAGATTTTTTAATGTCTGGTTTGCAATATTTTTTGTTTTATGATTTTTGTTAAATTTGTTATTTACAATTTAGAAGGTACCATAAACCGTATATTCATTTTCTCTTTGCTGCGCCTGCACATTAAAAACAAAAGCTGGCAGAAAAAGAAAAGCCACAAGCAAAAAGTAGCGCAAAATGCCCAGAATACACATCAGCGCTGCTTTTGTATAGGTTGAACTAAAAAGAGGTATTGCTAAAAGTCTTCGTGCCATTTCATTATCCCGGTATCATAAATCGCAGTTTTAGGATCTGGATGCCCGGTAAATAAGTTATTTTGGCGAAAATAAAAAAATAGCATCAGCTATGCATAAAAACATCTCAAATCCAATCACCTCACCACCGTCACTGTCCCCCGTTTAATCACGGATGATTTGTCGGCATTCAGATAAGAAAGCCTGTAGATGTAAACGCCTTGTTCCACGTCATGACCTTTGTACCGGCCGTTCCAGCCATCATTAGGGTTGCGGGATTCGAAAATAAGCTGCCCCCAACGGTTGAATACCTGAAACAGATATTGCGTGCCGCTGAAGAACCTGAAAACGGGCCTGAATTCGGTTGTGTTGCCGTTGGGATTAAAGGCATTGGGGACAAATAGTTCCGATTCGGGAGTGGCGCCTATCCGGTTTGACCGGGCTTTTTCCTGATAACCGTTTGTATCGCCTGTATTTTCAATGGCCTGTACCCAGTAAACAATCGGGCCTCCGGTATCCGGGAGTAATGAAATGTCATCCGTATATTCCAGTGTCTGGGAGTCAACCGAATCAAGTGGCCGGGTGGGTTTGTTGGTTCCGGTCATCCTGAAAATATAATATTGCTTCACGCCGGCATCCCAGCCTTCAAAAGCATTCCACTGCAAATAATTGTGGTTGGCATCTGTGTTGGTTCCCGAAAGGAAAATGGTTTTTACCTCGTTTGATATCAGCGTTTCGCGACCGCAACTGTCCAGCACTTTGATAGTATAATCATAAAAACCCAGGGAGGCATCAGCCGTTGTGTCGGTATATTTCAAAGGCAGTTGCTGCGGTTTATCGCATTCCACATTTCCAACCATCTGTGCATTTCCTCCGCCCGCATCGCTCCTCCATATCTGCCAGGTACAATTATCGGGCAGGGTATCAATATCAAGGGTGATCTCCACTTTATAAGAGGGCAGGACGTCGGCATTGGCAAGGTAAACAAAGCCTGGTTTTATGTAGCCGGTAGCCGTCACTGCCTTCCTGCAGGAAGTTGAACTGCCTTTTTCGAAAAATGCCCGGATGAAATAAACATAACTGGAACCGGTAATCAGGCTGTCGTGAACGAAAACAGTATCCCCGGGCAAGGTTTGTCCGACCACTACAAAAGGCCCCCTGTCGCGTGAACAAAAGATTTTATACCCCTCAAGTTGCGGGACACCATTCAGGTATTCAGACCATGAAAGTATATTGGCATTAGCACAGGCATCATAAACAACGTCATCCAGCAAAATGGTTTTTCTGGGTTTTAAAAAAGTGCCCGGGCTTTTGTTTCCGCAACTGTCAACGGAGGCAATGGCATACGAAACACTTTCCAGGCACGGTGAGGCATCCGTATCAATATAAAAGGTGGAATCCCTGCCTTCAATCCGGTCAATTTCTATCCAGGTGCTGTTTTCGTCACGATAGATGATGTATCCTGACACATCCTTACTCACTGAAGGTTCCCAGCCCAGTACAGCGTTTTTGTCCAGATTGATGCTAACCGAATCGAACACCGGTTTTACGGGATAATCCGTATCTTTGAATGTAGCTCCCTGAACATTGGAAACCGACCGGCAGCCGCTGTTGTTTTCCAGCTTGATGCGGTAACTGATGGAATCAAGGCAAACAATTTCGGGTTTGCTGTAAAACAGGCTGTCATTGGGGACGGAATCAATAAACTGCCAGTTGCCGGGCGGGCTTTCCCTGAATATTCTATACCAACCCGATGAACCTTCCGGGAGCGGATCATGCAGGGCATTCCAGTACAGGTCGGCCTTGTTAAAATCAGGGGCATTGTTATCCAGTTGCAGGAAAATAGTTTGCAGGGTGTCTGACAATGCACTGTCCTGATTGTAATTCGTTTGGATAGTATAATAACGGCCGGCCAGGTTGGCTTCCGCACCGGGATGAAAATATTGGGTTGTATTGGCGTCGTCAATGGTGGCAATCAGGTTGAAAGCGCTGCCGTTTTTTGAATAGTATATTTCGTAACTGACAAATCCTGTGATGTTTTCGGGCGCTGTCCATGTGATCGTTACTGCCCCGTTAATGTCTGTTTCGAGGCATCTCATGATGGCGGGTTGCTGCGCAGACATGGTGCTGCCTGCAAACAGGAAAACCAGAAAAACAAACGTTATGGTTTTTCGTTTTTTCATGAATGAATTATACGCTCTTTCTTAAACAAACTCATAAACCTGGATACGTGCGATCTCTAAAGTCTAATGTTCGATGTTTATCTGTCTGTTAATCGGATTTCGCACAACGAGGAAAACCTGTCAGGACGCCTTTGCACAGGCCTTCGGGGACCTGACAGGTTAACTCCCCTCCATCATGCCCACCACCAGGTTAATCATTTGCCCGGGATCAAAATATTTTTCAGCGGTTTCCAGCAGGTCATCGGATGTGGCAGCCAGGATTTCTTTCAGGCTGTTCCTGTAAAATTCAAAATCCAGGTTAAAATCTTTTGCCGACCTGAACCTTTCGGCCAGGGCAAACGGACCGTCAAAATTCCTGAGAAAGGTACCGTAAATATAATTTTTCACAAGCTGCAATTCTTCATCACCAACTTTCCGGGTACGTAAGGCCGTCATTTCGTGATGGATTTGATCCAGTGCGTCTCGCGTGAATTTGGCATTCACTTCGGTGGACACGCTGAAAAAACTTCCATGAACATAATTGGCCACAAAAGAGCTTACGCCATAAGTGTAACCCTTGTCTTCCCGGAGGTTCGACATAAGCCTTGAACCGAAATACCCGCCCAGGATCGTGTTTAAAAGTACAAACCGGTTGTAGTCGGGATGGGTTTTGCCGATGATGGGCCTTCCTACCCGGATGGCCGATTGCATGGAACCTTCTTTTTTAATATATCTTGATTTCTCGGGAATCGTCCCGTTATATTTTATTTTTTGATGATTGGTAACGGTTTTGGACCAGCCGATTCCCAGAAATTTATTGACAAGCGCCAAAACATTGTCGTCAACTTTTCCGCTCAGGATAATATAAGCATTACCCGCAACATACCGGTTTTTATAAAAAGTGAGCAGGTCGTTCCGGGTGAGGTGATCAAAATCATCAATTTCAAGAACCTGTCCGTAAACCGAATCTTTGCCGAAAACCATCCGGTTAAATTCAAGCATGGCTTTGTACCGCACTTTTTCGCTATTGACCAAAAACTCCTGACGTTCGCGGCTGATGTGGATGTTCAGTTCATCTTTCATGAATTCCGCATGGGCAAGCATATCGGCAACAAGGGGGATTAGATCATCGAGATATTTATTCAGGGCATAAAGGGTTAAAACGGCTGAATCTTTGGTAACGGACACATCCATAAAAGCGCCCCGGCTATCCAGTATCTCAGCAATGGCATTTGAAGTATAATGTTTTGTCCCCTCCCTGATCATTTTTCCCACACTGCCGGCAACCAGTTTCTTTTGCTGGTAAGCCGTCCCTGCTTTTATGACCACATCAAGCCGGGTAACGGGCTCTTCACCGGCATTGATGAGAAAAGCCTCCATGCCGTTGTCCAGCAAAACCGCCTCCGGCCCCTGCAGCTTCAACTGGACCGGTTTGCCGTATGAAGGCATCTTTTTCCGGTTGGGAACAACTTGCTTATCCATTGGTTTGATTGCTTATCGCCTTATAAAACAATGTGTTTTGCCTTTCTTTCCGAAACAGCCATCCGGCTGTGTTACGGATATCCGTTTTTGTTACTTCCATGTATCTTTCTTCTTCGGTGTCCATCAGGGCAGCATCGCCCAGCATCTGAAAATAACCCAGAAACATGGCTTTATTTAATACAGACAATTTTGAGAAGATAAGGTTGGCTTCGACTTTATTTTTAACTTTCTGCAATTCATCATCGCTTATTCCTGAAATAAATTTATCCAGTTCGCCGAGAATGGCATTTTCACCTTTTTCGCGCCCTGCCCCGTTAAGCAGTTTACCTGTGACGATAAACAAGCCGGGGTCCAGGTCTCCGGTAACAAAAGCGTTGATCTCTGAAAACAGTGTTTGTTCTTTCACAAGATTTTGATACAAGCGCGAAGAATTACCGTTGGAGAGAATATCGGAAATCAGGTCAATGGTGTGGAATTTCCGGTCGGTGCGCCCGGGCATTTTCCAGCAGAGATAAATGGCATGTTGCGGAACCCGGCGTTCCACGGTTTTTTCCCGTGTTCCGGTTTGTTCGGGTTCTTGCGGATAGTTGCGTTCGGGTGTTTCCCCCGAAGGGATTGTACTAAACCACTTTTCCGACAAGTTCCTGATTTGTTCCGGGGTAACATCGCCGGCAACGGATAAAATGGCATTGCCGGGGTTGTAATATTTTTTATAAAAAGCCTTTACATCCCCCATGGTGGCTTTTTCGATGTGGCTGATGTCTTTTCCAATGGTGTTCCACCGGTAAGGATGCCGTTGGTAGGCCAGGGGCTTGAGTAACAGGTAAACATCACCATAAGGCTGGTTCAGGTAATTTTGTTTGAATTCTTCAATCACAACCTGACGCTGCACTTCCAGGCTTTTTTCGGTAAAGGCCAGCGAGAGCATCCTGTCGCTTTCAAGCCAGAAAGCGGTTTCCAGATTGTTCCCGGGAATGGTCAGGTAATAATTGGTGAAATCGTTATTGGTGTATGCATTGTTCTCACCACCGGCTTTTTGCAAAGGTTCGTCATATTTCGAGATGTTGACAGACCCGCCGAACATCAGGTGCTCAAAAAGATGGGCAAAACCGGTCTTGTCCGGACTTTCATCCCGGGCCCCCACTTTATAAATAATGTTCATGGCCACCATGGGGGTTGTTTTGTCCTGATGGACTATAACCGTCAGTCCGTTGTCCAGTATGAAGCGGTTAAATTTCAGCATAAAATGTTATCCCTGCCTTTGTTTTCATAAATCACGCAAACTTACAACCATAACTGAATCACTGGGTAAATATTTTGCATTTTTATGAATTGGTGATGATGACTCAAAAATAATTTTAAAAATAAAATTGAAATAACCCTTTAGACATGGAATATTGTAACCAGGGTCGTTTCAAACAACCCTGGGTTTTTCCGAAGATCGTCATAGTTCCGCAGGAATGGAATATGTGGAGATAAAACGGTAAGTTATTAAAAGAAAACTGAAATATCCCTTTTACATTACACTGAATTCAAGTTATTTAATACCTTTGCGCTCATTAAATTTTAAAACATTTTTAACAGGAAAAAAATCAAAAGAGATGAAAAGAGACAAACAAATATTTGATATCCTTAAAAAAGAAAAAGCACGTCAAACGAATGGCATTGAGATGATTGCTTCTGAAAATTTTGTCAGCGACCAGGTGTTGGAAGCCATGGGATCGGTAATGACCAACAAGTATGCCGAAGGCTATCCCGGAAAAAGATATTATGGCGGATGCCGGTTTGTGGATGAGAGTGAGCAACTGGCCATTGACAGGGCCTGCGAGTTGTTTGATGCGGTATATGCCAACGTTCAGCCCCATTCGGGGGCACAGGCCAACATGGCTGTTTTCCTTGCCTGCCTGAAACCGGGCGATACGTTTATGGGGCTCGATCTTTCACACGGGGGACACCTTTCACACGGTTCGGCGGTTAACTCGTCGGGTATTTTATACCACCCCATTGCTTACAAGGTTAAAGAAGAAACCGGCACCATTGATTACGATGAGATGGAGGCGCTGGCCAGGAAAGAAAAGCCGAAGATGATCATTGCCGGGGCTTCCGCTTATTCGCGCGACTGGGATTATGAGCGCATGCGTGCACTGGCAGATGAAATCGGCGCCATCCTGATGGCCGATGTTGCCCATCCCGCAGGGCTCATCGCCAAAGGGTTGCTCAACGACCCCATCGGGCATTGCCACATTGTAACCACCACCACCCATAAAACCCTGCGCGGGCCCCGCGGCGGCATGATCCTGATGGGGGAAGATTTTGAAAATCCCTGGGGGTTGAAAACACCGAAAGGGGCAACAAAAATGATGTCGGCGGTATTAAATTCAGCCGTATTTCCGGGCATTCAGGGTGGCCCGCTGGAACATGTCATCGCTGCCAAGGCCGTAGCGTTTGGCGAAGCACTCACCGACTCTTATTTTGAATACATCCTGCAGGTAAAGAAAAATGCGGAAGTCATGGCGAAAGCGTTTGTTGACAGGGGTTACAAAGTTATTTCGGGAGGAACCGATAACCACCTGATGCTGATTGATCTCAGGAGTAAATTCCCGGACATTACCGGTAAAATAGTGGAAAAAACACTTGAAAGGGCCGACATAACCATCAACAAAAACATGGTGCCTTTCGACAGCCGGTCCCCTTTCCAGACCAGCGGACTGCGTGTGGGCACTCCGGCCATAACCACCCGCGGGCTGAAAGAAGAACACATGGAACCCATCGTTGAACTGATTGATGAGGTGATCAGTGATATTGAAAATGAAGCGGTTATTGCATCAGTACGGAAAAGAGTGAACGAAATGATGGGGGGATTCCCGCTGTTTGGGTATTAACGGCTGTTTTTTCGAAGTATTGGGGATAACCAATGTTCTTTTTAAAAAATAGTCTCTTACGATACTCCTGGAATTTTAAGATAAAACGTGATTTCTAATCTCGTTTACATTCTCGGGAAAAAGTACCTTTGCCATGACCTATAAATATTTATAAAAATGAAAATCATCAAACTTATTCCCGCTTTTTTGATTTTGATTGTTCTGTTTTCCTCATGTAAAAAAAATAAGAACGACCAGAAAACCGATAATGACAAATTTGCGCTTCCTGTGTGGGACTGGAGTGCCGGGGCCTATTTAAACTTTACTGCGGCCCCTGTTCCTGCTATTGACGAACAGGACAACAGTTATTATCTATTTAAAACAGATAATGGGGATGACCTTATGGTTTTGTCGCTTGACAACCAGAGCAAAAAAAGGTGGCTTGTCAAGGAAAATTTTCCCGGCTCAAACAATAATCCCGGTTCGGTGATTTTATCAGGCAACAGGCTCTATTTTTACAGTGGAAGTAGTTTTTATTGTTATAATAAGGATACCGGAAACGAGATATGGCATTTTGAAGTCGAGTTTCCGGCTTCTGCTTTTGAATATTTTATTGTTAAAAACGACGAAGTCTGGCTGACTTACACTTACCAGGCATCTATTATCCTCCAAAAACTGAACAGCAACGGCGAAAAGCAATGGAAGACGGAATTTGCAAATTACAGTTTTAATCTGGGGATGGCTTCTTTTGGCAATAAACTGGTGCTGCTCAACAAAGATTTATATGCTTATCATGTTGATGTGCTTTCCGTTTCGATGGTTGACGGCAGTAAGTTGTGGACTACCAAACCGGACATAGATGAAGCAGCGGAAAATCTTTCCGTTGATGGCAACGGAAATATTTACTTCACAACTTATGGGGGGGAATTGTTGTCACTGGATGGTAATGATGGATCTGTCCGATGGACCTATAAAAATCCCGTTGGTGAAAACTCTCGTTTTGTCAATAGCTTCTCCGTAACCATTTTGCCTGATAACGATGTTATTTTTCCCTCGGGTTATTTAATCTGCCTGAATGATAGCGGCAAAGAAAAATGGAGAAGCCCGGTTGTCTCTTATGAGTCTTTCACATTGGGAAACCAGGGTGTTTTATACGGTTGGGGAACCGTTGCCGATACAATAACGGCACTTCTGGCCATTGATGCATCAACAGGTGAACAGCGGGCAATAAAATATACTACACTCAATCCCGATTTGCAAAGTGCTGCCGGTCCGCTTGCCCTCACCCACAAAGGCGATATCATAGCGGTCGGTTCAAAAGGGATACATTGCGTAACTTCCCTGTCAACAGCCCTTGAAGAAAACGCCTGGGCCAAAATCGGGAAAGGGTATCAGAATAATTCTGTGCGCTAATCCAAAAATTTATTTTAGAAATTTGTCATTTCCGGGTCATTTGGCTCAGGCAATGGAAAATAATTCCGGTATTTATCCCGTTAATCATTTTTTGACAATCGAAACTTTTATGCAGCGTTTTATTATTCTCATTTTTGTTACACTTCCGTTTACTTTATTTACACAACCGGCTGAAAAGAAAAGCGCCTGCCAGTTTACCCCGCAAGGTGCTGCCATTGACTGGACACCCGGTACCCGGTTAAAGTGGTCTGATTTCAGGGCACCTGAAAAACGGAGCCCCGGTTTTGCCGTGGCTACTTCCACCTGCGGTTTCGGTTATGAAGCCATGCAAACAGGCGATCAATTGAAAGTGAATGTTTATGTGAGGTTTTATTGCGATGAATCGTGGCGGAATCCGGCAATGAGATTGAAGGATGTGCTGCAACATGAACAGCTTCATTTTGATATTTGTGAACTTTACGGGCGCAAATTCTATGCGGGGATTTTAAAATTACGGGATGACCATTCGCTGACACGGGAAAATATGGATGAATTATTATCCTATCTGAGGGAAGAATACAACTCGGTACAAGAAAGTTACGACATGGAAACCGATCACAGCACCAATATTAAAGCCCAGCATCGTTGGGAAAGAATGGTCAGTGAACAACTTGCCCGTTTAGACCGTTTTGCAGGATACAAGGAGTTTTAAACCTGCCGGTAATATGGCGGAAGGTAAAAAACTTTTTATATTGCAACAAAATCATGTTCCGTTATGCTTTGCTTATTGCATAAAATATTTAAACCATGAAAACCATCTACATTGTACGGCACGCCAAATCTTCCTGGGACGACCTGAGTTTATCCGACCACGACAGGCCCTTGTTGCCGGTGGGCGTAAAAAGGACGCAGCGGGTTGCAAAGTTTCTGAAATCAAAAAACGTCCGTCCAGGCTTGTTGTTGTCCAGTTCGGCAGTCAGGGCACTGGCAACAGCCAGAATTATTGCCGGTGGTATCGGTTACCCGCCCGATAAAATTAAAGTTGAACCCCGTTTATACGAGGCTTCGGCTGATACTATCCTCGCCGAACTGTGTGCTTTGTCTGATGAAGTGGAATCGGTCATGATCTTTGGCCATAATCCCACATTGACCGTTTTTGTTAACCTGTACCTAAAGCGCAGTATTGACAATCTGCCAACTTCAGGGGTGGTCGCCGTCCGGTTTAAAGCCGATAAATGGGAAAATATCGCCGTTGCACATTTTAAAGTTAATTTTGCTGTCTTTCCTAAAATGTTGAAAGAAAAAGATGGCTGACAAAAAAATATTTATCAACCGTGAAGTTTCATGGCTTTACTTCAATGAAAGGGTATTGCAGGAAGCCATGGACCGGAATAACCCTTTGATTGAACGATTGAAATTTCTGGGCATTTTTTCCAGTAACCGGGACGAATTTTTCAGGGTGAGGGTAGCCAGTGTCAGGCGGATGTTAAACATGGACAGAAGCAAAAGGGAGTTTTTGGATCATGATCCTGAGGCCGTGTTGAAGGACATATTTAAAATTGTAGGGGAACAGGAAAAAAGGTTTACGCAAACATTTTTTGAAATACGTGAAGAACTTGCCAAAGAGAATATCATTTTTGTGGACGAAAAAGGGCTGGACAAGCAACAGGGCAAATTCGTCCAGCAATATTTTAACAACGAAGTCAGATCGTACCTTTTTCCCATCATGCTCAAAAACCTGAAAAACCCCGATACTTTACGTGACGGGTATATCTACCTGGTTGTAGTACTGAAAGATTCTGCCGGCGATCACCCCGAAGATTATTCGTTGATCATGTTGCCCACGGACACGATACCCCGTTTTATTCAATTGCCCTCAAAAGGCGGCAAACATTACCTGATCATGCTGGATGATATGCTCAGGTATTCCATGGGCGAAATATTCAAAACCTTTGGTTACGATGCATTTGAGGCTTACACCATCAAGTTTACCCGGGATGCGGAACTGGATATTGACGATGATGTTTCCAAAAGTTTTATTGAGTTGATGTCGGAGAGTGTTAAAAAGAGAAAAAAAGGGGTTCCGGTCCGTTTTGTTTACGATAAGGAAATTCCCGATATTCTTCTTCAGCGCCTGTTGCAGAAACTTTATATTGACAAATCGGATACACTCAGGGGAGGGGGCCGGTACCACAATTTCAAGGATTTTATGTCGTTTCCCGAACTGGGGTCCAAAAAACTTGTTTATCCGCCAACACCGCCGTTACGTCACAAACTGTTGCCGCGGAACAGTAGTATCCTGAATGTGATCAGGAAGCAGGACATCATGTTGCATTATCCTTACCAGACTTTCGGGTATATTGTTGACCTGCTGAGGGAAGTGGCCATTGATCCGCAGGTGAGGGCCATAAAAATGACTTTTTACCGTGCGGCCCGCAATTCCAACGTGATCAATGCCTTGATCAATGCGGCAAGAAACGGGAAAAATGTTACCGTCTTTCTTGAGATACAGGCCCGCTTTGATGAGGAAGCCAATATTTACTGGGTTGAGAAATTGAGCGAGGAAGGGGTTAAGATCATCAAAACGTTACCCGGTTTTAAAGTACATGCCAAGATGATGCTGATCCGGCGTAAAGAATATGGTGAGAATGTTTATTATGCCAACATCAGTACGGGCAATTTTAATGAGTCCACAGCCAGGGTTTATACCGATGCAAGCCTGTTAACGGCAAATCAAGAGATTACACGTGAAGTCAATGCTTTGTTCCATATTTTTGAAGCACCCTATAACCCGCCTCAATTTAAACATTTGCTGGTTGCCCCTTACTACATGCGCAAAAGTTTGATCAAGCTGTTGAATGTTGAGATCAGGAATGTAAAAAAGGGAAAGAAAGCCTGGGCTATCCTAAAGATGAACAGCCTGGTTGACCCTAAAATAGCGAAGAAATTATACCAGGCTTCACAGGCCGGAGTAAAAATTGATTTAATCTGTCGTGGCATCTGTGTTTTAAAACCCGGTGTGAAAGGGCTAAGTGAAAACATCAATGCGATCAGTATAGTGGATAAGTTTCTGGAACATTCACGGGTATTTATTTTTGCCAATGATGGCGATGCCAAATATTATTTTGGCTCAGCCGACTGGATGATCCGGAATTTTGACCACCGTTTTGAAGTGATCTGTCCGGTTTACGACAAAAATATCCAAAAAGAAATAAAGGATATCATTGACTTTCAACTGGCCGACAATGTGAAATCCAGGTTGTTAACATTGAACCCCATCAATGCTTACCGGAAGACCGGTTCCGGGGCTCCTGTACGGTCACAGTTTGCGGTTTATGATTATTTGAAGAAAAAGAATTCTTAACCCACATTACGAACCAAACCCGGCGCAGTCTCCAGACTGCGCCGGGTGAAGTGTCCATCTCCTGATGATCAGGATTGATAATTTGAAGACTATAACCCCATCCCGGCGGGATGGTATGTTCTAACCGGGGACGTAAGTCACTGGAATGCAGTATAGAGCAAACCAGTTCCGTAGGAACCAAATAATTGCTGCATTGATTTTCAAACGGTCATCATTTTTGTTTGCTTTTCGTTTTTCAGTTGATTTACTGTTGGTTATCGTCATTTTTGGGCATAATTCTCCCAGTCAGTATCGGGGTTTCAAACTTGGCGGACTATCTTAAACATTCAACAAATTATAGAACAGTAGTTTAAGGTTGATATTTAAATCCTTATGGCTTCAAATATTTTAAAGCATTTCTCAAAATCCCATTTGCTGTAAAATTCAGCAGGGAGTTCAATCCTTGCCTTTGTTTTGAATACTTATCTGCTTCATTTAAAAGAAGCAAGCCCCCATCGCTTGAGGTTTCTTCCAGACTAAACCTTACTTCAACTTTCTTTGTGCCCGGTGAGCTTAAATCAAAACAAGTTTGCCTGACCGGATTCTGAAAATAATTCATCTTGTTTGTTGTAATTATTTGTATCTTCGCTCATAGGAAGGATTTTTTGTTTAAGATACCCCAAAGATATTGAATATCAATGGGATAACATAATCTCTTTCCCTTTTTTTTAGTTTTTATGAATTATTCAGGTTAAATGAGTATTATTGATATGATAACGCCAGGAATAGAAATAAGTCTTGAAAAAATTGCCCATAATGCAAAAAGATTGAAAGAACTTTATGCTTCAAAAGGTATTGATGTAATTGGAGTTACAAAAGTAGTTTGCGGAGATACTAAGATTGCGAATGCTCTGATAAAAAGCGGAATAAATATTCTTGCTGATTCAAGAATTGCTAATATCAAGAAAATGGTTGATGCAGGCATGCAAGCACAATTTCTCTTACTAAGAACGATTTATAGTCAAGCCAAAGATGTTGTATCCTATGCCGGAATTAGTCTTAATTCAGAGCTTTCTGTAATCAAAGAACTTTCAAAATATGCTGTAAAGCAAGATACCACGCATAAAATTATATTAATGGTGGAGTTGGGTGATTTAAGAGAAGGGATTATGCCCTCCGACTTGGAAAAAACCGTTAATGAGGTTATCGGATTAAAAGGAATTGAACTTGCCGGTATCGGAACAAACCTGGCCTGTTTCGGGGGAATTAAGCCAGATGATAAAAAAATGGGGTATTTGTCCTCAATTGCCCAAAATATTGAAGATAAGTTTAAATTAAAATTAGAGTTTGTTTCCGGGGGAAATTCAGCCAATTATGATTGGTTTATGTCAACAAACGATGTCGGGAAAGTCAATAATTTAAGACTTGGTGAATCCATATTTTCAGGTTGTGAAACGCTTGAAAGAAAACCCATACCGGGTTTATTTACAAATGCCTTTACTTTGATTGCAGAAGTTATGGAATCAAAAATAAAGCCTTCGTTACCTTATGGTGATGTTTATCAGGATGCATTTGGAAATACGCCAAAATTTCTTGATCATGGTTTAATTAGAAGGGCTATACTCGGCGTTGGATTACAAGATGTTTTGGTTTCAGGACTGACTCCTATGTTAGATATTGATATCCTTGGAGCAAGTAGCGACCATATCATCATTGATGCCAAACAGACAGATTTAAGCGTGGGCAATACTGTTGAATTTAAGCTGAATTACGGAGCTTTACTCTCAGCAATGACCTCTCCATATATAAATAAAAAATATAATTAACTTATGACTGCAAAAGAATATTGCGAATTGGTTGAACGATTAGACCGTTTCCAAAAACAACTCATCCCAACTATTATCATTAAAGAAGATAATTCTCCATTAATCAGTCTGAAAGAATCCGGGTTCAATTTAATGTTTGAACCATCTGTTAAAAAAGATTATAAATATCTGGTCAGAAAAGCTGTCTTTGAAAAAATAGGCCGCATAAGCAAAATTTTAGACAAGCAAGCTAAAGTACTTATTATTCGTTCTGTATGGAGATCTTTTGCACATCAAAAACTTTTACGGGACAGAAGGGTTAAAATTATAAAAAAAGAGTATCCCAATAAATCATTAGAAGAAATAAGTAATATAGTTTCTTATTTCATTGCTCCGGAAGAGGAATCAATGCACTCAACCGGCGGGGCTGTAGATGCTTTAATATATGACTTAAAAAAAGATGCTGTAATAGACTTTGGAAATAATGACGGACTAAAATTAGAACTTAATAAAACTTGCTATCCGTTCCATCCCGATATTACACCACAAGTAAGAAAGAACAGGGAATTGCTTATAAATCTATTTGATAAAGAAGATTTTGTAGTTGATCCTAAGGAATACTGGCATTTTGATTATGGCAATGTTATTTGGGCAATAGAAAAAGGGAGAAAATATGCTAAATATGGCATAATAAAAAAATAATCAGCACATAACAATGTATATAAAAAATAAGTCTGACACCGTTTATCAGAAATAATTACCTTTCGCCTTGAATTTGATGACGGGATTTTATGCAAAAAACAAAACGTCAGGCCACACTTTTTGAAGCAATCATTCCCATTGTGTTTTTGATTGTCTTGCTGAGTTTAAACGTTATCCTGTTTAAGGATACCCTGCAAGGCTCCAATCAGATCGCCCTGATGACAGCCGCCGCCCTCGCCGGCATTATCGGCTTGCGGATGGGATATACCTGGCCCGAAATGCGCAGTCAGGTTGTCAAAACCATCGGAACAGCCATGCCGGCAATTTTAATTTTGTTCCTGATTGGCGCCCTGTCCGGCACCTGGTTGATCAGCGGTGTGATCCCCGCACTGATCTATTATGGCCTCGATGTTTTAAACCCCACCATTTTCCTGTTTGCCGCCGTGGTCATCAGCGGAATCGTTTCGCTGGCCACAGGCAGTTCATGGTCAACCATTGCCACAATAGGCGTGGCCCTGCTGGGCATTGGGGATGCCATGGGAATTGACAAAGCCATTGTGGCGGGGGCTATTGTTTCGGGCGCTTATTTCGGTGATAAAATGTCCCCCCTGTCCGATACAACCAATCTGGCCCCTGCCGTGGCCGGTACCGACCTGTTTACCCATATCCGTTATATGATGTACACCACCGTTCCTTCCATGACCTTAACCCTGCTTATTTTTCTGATTATGGGCTTTTCAATCCATACGGGTGATGTGCAAACGCATGGTGTGGCTGTGCAGGCGGTTATTAAAAACACCTTTCACATTACCCCCTGGTTGTTTCTGGTGCCGCTTTTTTTGTTCGCCGTGATCATCAAAAAAGTTCCGCCCCTGCCGGCCCTTGCCATCGGTGTGGTGCTGGGTGCCGTCTTTGCCGTTATTTTCCAACCTCAAATCATTGAGGGGTTATACGATGGAAAGGGAAACTATTTCACGGTTTCTTACATCGTTGTCATGAAAGCCATTTACGGGCACACGGCCATCATCACCCAGGACCCGGCCATGAACGAACTTTTTACTTCGGGGGGCATGTCGGGCATGCTTGAAACCATCTGGCTAATCATTTCGGCCATGTTTTTTGGCGGAATTATGGAATCCACAGGCATGTTGCGCAAGATCACCCTGTCGGTTTTAAAACTGATTAAAAGCGATGGCTCCCTGATCACTTCAACAGCCCTGAGTTGTATCTTTTTCAACATCACGGCGTCCGATCAGTATATTTCCATTGTCGTTCCCGGTGAAATGTACAATGAAGCTTTTAAAGACCGCGGTTTAAAACCGGAAGTGCTGAGCCGTACACTGGAAGATGCCGGTACGGTAACCTCGGTACTGGTACCCTGGAATACGGGCGGGGCAACGCAATCAAGGGTTTTGGGCGTTCCCACATTGTCCTACCTGCCTTATGCTTTTTTCAATCTGATCAGCCCACTGATGACCATACTTTTTGCCTACCTCAACATAAGGATAAGAAGGTTTAAAGATGATAAAAAGGGGTAAGAACAAAAAAGTTATACGACAGGCAAAAAATGAATTTAAAATAACATTTTTCATAGCAAGTTTTCAAATTAGCAAAAAAAAAAAAACTAATGATCCCATTAGATAAAAATCTTCAGGAGCTAAAAAACTCGATTCAGGAATTTGAAAAAATCACCATACGGGTTTTAGAATATCTCCCCAATGTTCTTAGTGATTTCAAAGAAAAGAGTGGTTATAAAATCCATTCCTCTTTAATAGCAGAAACAACTAAGTATATCAGACCCATAAATCAACGGCTTTTTATATATTCCCCGGCAGATTTTAAAAATAAGGTTGCTGGATTCAAAAGATTATTTCAAAAATTGAAAAACAGGAATAGCAATTGGTATGATACAGAAAAAGAGTTAATTGACAGCGTATTATACACTATTCAGCAATCTATTGGGCTGGATTTGATTTATTGGCAAATCAAAACAGTGCCCGGAAGCATGTTGGAAATAGATTTGAAGAATTAATAAAATCCGTTTTTACCGAAATGGGTATTGCAAATAAGAAAACCATCCTTCAAATTCCCTATCAAACAGATGAAGGGGAAAAGACGTGCAAATGCGAGAATGATTTGATCTTATCGCCTTTTTAAAGTTGTTAAATCAACCAATAAATACCTTGATGAAAAAGAAATCGTTGTTTCGGTAAAAACAACCTCAAAAGACAGAATGGATAAAATGTTTATTGACAAAATTTTACCTGAGCGTTTTGTAAAACATGACCAAAAAGTAATAGGAATTTTTCTGAACGATGTTCAAAGAAAAGAAAGCAATAAAATAAGCTGCACTTTGGTTTCAGGTCTTTTTATGGTTTATTCCAATTTTTTAACCGAACTGGAAGGTATTTATTATCTTGACCCACCACCAAATGTCTTTAAAGAACCTTTTAATAAGTACATGAAGCCATTTTCCGAATTGGTAACTCATGACATCTGGAATTTACGTTCCCCTTAATTTTGATCTTCTTTTTTGAGAATCTTTTTCATCTTTGCAAGATAAAATTCTTTCCAACTGATTTTGATCGGATATCCTGTCCCTGATCAACAAGCAATATTCTTTCTCTAATTCGGTTCCAATCCACCTTCGTTTATATGCTTCTGCAACGGCATAGGTAGTACCTGAGCCACCGAATGGATCAAGAATCAAGCTTTCCTTATTAGACGATGCGAGTATTATTTTTCTCAACAACTCAACCGGTTTTTGTGTTTTATGAATTGTTTTCTCCCATGAACCATTTGATATTGTTGGAATCTCGAATACATCTTTAGGTTTGGCTCCCAAGGGATTAGGTGTCCACTCAAATTCCTTCTTTTTTCCGTTTGAAAACCGGGAAGATTCAGCTTGTTTCCTGGCAGGATATTTAAGTGTATGATTGTTATATTGAATCCTTACTTCATCCATATTGAAAATAAAATCCCGGCTTTTTCTAAAATGTAAAATACTTTCATGTGAACGCCCCCAATCATTACCTAAATTACCTTTATTCCGATAATACCAGACCAACCACTTGCAATATATTCGTATTATTATAACGTATTTCAAGTTGTAACTCCCCAGCCAAAGACAATAACTTACTCTCAGGGTAAACCCTGTAATTATTAATCGGATGCCGAATACTTTCAAATTTGACTGACTTATTCCAACGCCTTCATGTTTCAGCACTTACACCAATAAGCTTTGCTGCCTGACTTACATTAATGTACTTTTCCATAATCATAACATTAAACAACCTTATACAAGTTTACACAGCAAATATACGCATAGAAATGAAAAAAAAAGCCCTTTTGCTGAAAAACAAGAGGGCTTTCATGATGAACAAAATAAATTACTTCAAATCCCTCAACCTGTGCGGCCCGGCGTTTTTCACTTCGTCAGGCACATGGCTGGCATACAGTTTGAAGTTTTCAATGTATCTCGAAACCAGGGCGTCATACTTTTTCCAGTAATCATCTTTGTTCCCCCAGGCATTGGAAGGTTCAAAAACTTCATCGGGTACGCCCGGACAACTCGTTGGAATGTTGAAACCAAAAAGTTTGTCTTTCCGGTATTCCACATGGTCGAGTTTGCCATCCAGGGCAGCATTCAGCATATTACGGGTATGGCGGATGGAAATCCGTTTCCCCACACCGAATTTACCGCCTACCCATCCGGTATTCACCAGCCATATCCGTGCTCCGGATTTTTCAGCTTTCTGACGCAGCAGGTTGGCATAAAAATAAGGATGGTGTACCATAAACGGCGCTCCGAAACAGGCGCTGAAAGTAATCTCGGGTTCAATACCCAGCCCCAGTTCGGTTCCGGCAATTTTGGAAGTATAGCCACTGATAAAATGATAAATGGCCTGGTTCATGTCGAGCCGGGCAATGGGTGGCATAACCCCCTGCGCATCGGCAGTCAGGAACACAATGTTCTTCGGTTGGCTGTAAACCATTTTTTCGGGAACCGCATTGGGAATATATTCCAGCGGGTAGGAAAGCCTTGTGTTCTCGGTAATGCGTTCATCGTCGAGGTCAATCTGACGCGAAGCAGGGTCAAAAATTACATTTTCAAGGATTGTCCCGAACTTGGAGGTACAGGCATGAATTTCTGGTTCGGCTTCCTCATTCAGGCGGATGGCTTTGGCATAACAACCGGCTTCATAATTGAAAACGGCATCATCACTCCAGCCGTGTTCGTCATCACCGATAAGGCGGCGTTTCGGATCGGCTGACAACGTGGTTTTACCCGTTCCACTCAATCCAAAAAACAAGGCCACATCGTTTTTCTTGCCCACGTTGGCCGAACAGTGCATGGACATCACATCCCTCAGCGGCATCAGGAAATTCATGATGGTGAAAATGGTTTTCTTGATCTCACCGGCGTATTCCGAGTTGGCAACAATGGCCAGCCGCTGGGCAAAGTTAATGACGATGGCTGTTTCACTCAGGGTCCCGTCAATACGCGGGTCCACTTTAAATTTCGGGGCCACCATCACCGTAAATTCAGGGACAAACTGTTTTAATTTGGCCAGGTCATTTTCTGTTTGCAGCATGTTACGGGCAAAATGGGCACTCCAGGCTTTGTCGGAGATCACACGTACCGGCAGCCTGTATTCGGGATGGGCACCGGCATAAACATCCTGTACAAAAAGCTCTTCCCCCTGCCAGTAAGACTGCAGGCGGGCAAAAAGGCCGTTGAACTTTTCGGGCGTCATGGGACGGTTGTATTCACCCCAGTCAATTTTGTCTTCGGTACTTTCTTCACGGACAAAATATTTGTCGTTGGCAGCACGTGCGGTCCATTTTCCTGTATAAACATGGAAAGCCCCGCCATTGACCAGTTTGCCTTCACCACGAAAAACAGCTTCTTCCACCAATGCCGGTGTGGGCAGGTTCCAGTAAACTGTATCAAGGTAAGTAAGGCCATGGTTTTTGAGGCCATAGTCCGACTTGAATTCTTTTGCGTGTTTTATCGCCGGTGTATCAAATTCCAGATATTTCATATTTAATATATTATCATTGTTAATCTAAACCAGGTTATATTTTTAATTCCAGTCCCTGACCAGTTTTCTTTCACCGATGTATAGTTCGTTGGGTGAATCGGGGTCAATGGCCCACTTCATTCTTTCAATCCCTTCGGTAATGTCCTTGATGGAGCCACAGAAAGATATCCGCAGAAATCCTTCCATTCCGAATTCCACACCGGGCATGGTTAAAACCCTTACTTTTTCAAGCAGGAGATTCGACAATTTGGTGGAGTCTTTTTCATAAGCCCTGAAATCGGCAAAAGTGTAAAAGGTGCCGTCAGGGGGCAGCAGGTGAATCCCGGAAAAAGCATTAAGTTGTTCCACCAATACCTTGCGGTTGTTTTCAAGGGTGGTTCTCAGGCTTTGTATGCCTGACTGCACGCCGTTGATGGCCCCGATGGCTGCTTTCTGTAACAACACTGACGGTCCCGATGTCTGATGCCCCTGGATATTGGCCATCACTTCAATGAGTTTTTTGTTGCCGATGGCCCAGCCGATACGAAAACCGGTCATGGCATACGCTTTTGAAACGCCGTTGATAATAATCAGTTTGGAGTTGTCGCTGAAATCTTTCACGTAGTCAAACGGATTGGCCACTTTCACACCGTTGTAAACCAGCAACTGATAGATATCGTCCATGATGAGATAAATACTTTTTTTCTCACAAAACTCAACGATATCCCTGATAAACGACTCCGGATAAACAGCGCCGGACGGGTTGTTCGGACTGTTGATGATGATGGCTTTGGTATAAGAAGTTACGTTTTGCTCAATATCCTGCAAGCGGGGTGTAAAAGTCCCGTCTTCGGGAGTTACCGGAACAGGAACGGCACCGCAAAGTTTAACCATTTCAGGATAAGAAACCCAGTAAGGTGCCGGGAAAATGACTTCATCCTGTGGGTCAAGAATAGCTTGCAAGGCAACCATCAGTGCTTGCTTGGCGCCACTGGAAACAATAACATTCTCAGGTTCCACCTGCCGGCCATAATGATCCATTGTGTAACGGATAACCGCTTTTTTCATATCAATGGTCCCGTCGGCAGGGGCATATCGTACCTCACCCGTAATCAGGTGTGAAGCGATGGCCGTGATGGCATCAATGGGTGCTTTGCTTTTCGGCTCACCACCACCGAGATGGATCACCGGCTCACCTTTGGCTTTTAAAATACCAAAAGTTTCGTTTAACTTTAGCGTGGCCGATTCAGTGATCGACCTGCCTATTATACTTATACTCATTTGTTTAAGTTTAGTTTAAAATGAAACAACCCGGATACGGAACCCGGGGAAAATTTTAAATGTCAAAAGTACATTTTTCAAACGAATTAAAAGATATTTATCAAAGCCCTGAATTAAATTTACATGCTTTCTAAAATAAGGGAAAGGTAATGGTTTGATGGTTGAGACCATTTTTAAAATTCACTCTGAAGGTATTGGTGCTAAAGTCCCCGTTAGGATCTAATTTTTAATTATCATTGTAGTACAAAAATATTTCTCTTTGGAAGAGATTGATACAAAATATAATCCTGGTTTCAGTTGTGAACTATTTAACGATATTGTACCTTCATGTGATTCAACCATAAATTTATTTTCAATAATGCCTTGAATATTATATAATTGGATGTATAGTTGATCATCAATATTTTCCGAAAAATGAATGTTAATCTGATTGTGGAACGGATTTGGATAAACATTAACTGCATTTTTTTTCGTTGCATTAATTTGATTTATTCCGGTTAATAAATAACTTATTGGCATTTTCAAAAAATAGATGTTTAAACTAATTGGATTATTGGTTCCGGCATTTCCAATTAAGACTAAACTATCATTATCAATTATCATTTTTAATCCCGACTGCACCTGAAATTCATTCTTTAAGTACATTGAAACAGAGTCTCCTTCTGGAGAGAGAGTGAAAATCATTAGATTATTCAGATAAGATCCTGTTGTTACTAAAAAATTCTCATCTGTAATACAAATTGAATTCAAAATCAGATCATCCGGATATTTTCTTGTCCAGATTGTATCAGAATAATATAGTTTTGAAATAGCATAATCAGGGTTATCCGTTAACATATAAAAATAAGAACCGTCATAAGTTAAAGATTTACCCTGCGCCCAGTTCATGTACTGAAAAGGATAATAAAATGTATTTTCACCATTTGTAAAATCATAAATCTCCAATGTAGGCCACATTAAATCATCAAATTCCGGTTCCGGTTGATCAACAAATGAAAATCCTGTAAGAGCGATTTCGTTTTCATTAATTTGTATTAAATCAGTATTCCCTCCCACTCCGGTTTTCCAAATTATATTTCCCAGTGAATCGGTTTTAATGAGTTTAAGTATGTCCTGATAAATACCATAACGACGAATTAGTAACAAATCGGCTAATTCCTATTTTGATGCGCTAAGCAAAATGAATCTTGACCCTATAGAGGAAAAAGTCTGAATTTCTTGCCCCATAATTAACATTGATAAAACGTTGTAGATTCTGATTAAGAGCTTCAGCTTT
>CAJVWU010000043.1 GCA_913009755.1 uncultured Bacteroidia bacterium | reverse complement strand
ATAGGAATCAGCGTGCCAGTTCAACCTTCCAAGGCGCACGGTTTTTCCTAAATGGGTCTGCAAAGGATCTGCAATCTGTTCCCTGTTGAAATGAATAATACCGAACATGTTCATGAAGTTCGCTCCCCAGGCATCATTACTTCGGAAACGGACGTTGCAGTTCAGATAGAGCTCATCCCCATCCTCCAGCAGGCGGTACCACAGGGATTGAAGACAGGGAGGATCATACACATCAAAATCCATGAAAGGCATCCAGGTAATCATCTGGGCCTGGCGTGTAAAGGGCTGCTTGGTAAGCTTTTCCACAACCTTTTTTACCTGGTCAACACCCTCTTCATTATCCCCCTTGAGGAGACTTACCAACCGGCTCCCTCCTTGATCCGTCCGCTCCTTCCAGGTTCCCCATCTTGCCAGTCTCTGATGATAGGTGTATTCCCAGCGGGTATCTTCCTTATCATCCATATTCTTCACCCAGTGATCCTTGAAACCTAAAAGCTCAAACACGTATTCCCGCAGGTCTTCGATTCCGCCGGGAAATGCCTTGTGAATCATAGGGTCTTTTTCAGGCTCATCAACAGTGATGTTCATGGTAGCATCCAAACTTGGAGGATCGCCATCTTTATCGTACTGCGTTTTGAAGCGGATGCCTTCCTTATTGAGTTTTATAAGAGCTTGCTCGTAAGCCTCCGCCAGGGTACTGCCGGAAACCTGTAAAATCGGTATATTTTTCACGTACCCCTCCCATTACTTTTTTCTGCCCAGTAATTTTTTAAGAAGCCCGGCGAATCCGGATTTTCTGCCCGATAGATCTATTCCTGAGATCGAAACTACATCATCTTTCTTACCGACAACCAGGAAAATGTCATCCGGCTGCAGATGATAATTCGGAGAGAAGAATTCATAATCACTTTCTACTTCCTTCCGGATAGCAATAACATTGAGTTTTCGGGTCCTCCGTAGATCTACTTCGATCAAGGTCTTACCGAAATATTTTTCCGGCACTTGCACCTCCGCCATAACCAGCCCGTTGCCGAAGGGGAGGTAATCGAAAAGAAGGGAAGACACAAGAAGCGGTGTTATCCTCTTGGCTGCCTCACGATTCGGAAAAATCACCTGGGTAGCCCCTACTATTTCCAGGACTTCTCCATGCTCGTCAGACTTTGCTTTGACGATAATTTTCCGGACTCCCATTTTGCTTAAGTAGTTAGTTACCAGAACGGATACTTCGATATTATCACCCATATCGATGATCGCAGTATCGATGGTGGATGGAATGAGTTTTTTAATAGACTCTTCATTTGCCGCATCTGCTATAAAAGCACTTGTAGCTTTTGTCTCGTATTTTTCTACCAGTTCAGCGTTCTTATCGATAATCATGATTTCACAGCTTATTTCTGAGAGTTCTTCCAGCATATCGCGGCCGAAGGAGCTCAACCCAATGATGGCAAATTGTTTCATCCTACAAGAACCTCCCCTTTCGGATAATCTACATCCTGTTTCCATCTCCTTAAGATGGGCATCGCCATAGATACAAGCCCGACCCTGCCGGCGAACATGGTAAAGATAATAACACACTTGCCCAGGATTGTTAATTTCGGGGTAAGCCCTAAGGAAAGTCCGACCGTTCCAAAGGCGGAGAACGATTCGAATACTACCGAAAGGAATATCGTGTCTTCCGGTCTAGCCACGTATTCGGTTATGGTAAGTGCAAGGGTACTGAAAAATAACAGTATAATGGCTTTTGACACCAACATATTTGCCTGGGAAATTGTTTTATTGGAGAATTTTCGCTTCCAGAGCCGGAGTTCACCTTTTCGATCCACCCCTTTAAACAGAGCGATAAGAATGATGAATACGGTTGTTACTTTTATGCCCCCGGCTATCGAGCCCGGACCTCCTCCGGTAAACATCAGGGGAAGGGTGATAAATTTCGAGGGTATGGACATTGCTTCCTGAGCTATTGTGTTGAACCCGGCAGTTCGTGTTGTAATCGACTGGAATACAGCAGCTGTGATCTTCCCGGCGGAAGTAAAACCCTGAAAACTGTTATTCCACTCAAAAACCAGATACAGCAAAGTACCTCCCAGGATGAGTATCCCTGTACCTGCAAGCACGACCTTGGAATGAAAAGTTAGTTTGCCGGTTTTCCTTCTGCGGGCAATATCCTGCAGAACGACAAATCCGATACCGCCGATAACAACTAGAGATGAAACAGTATACGCAACAATGGAAATGTTGTGATATCCTTCCATATTCCGTGAGAATAATGAGAATCCGGCATTACAGAACGCAGAAATCGAGTGAAAGAGTGCGGTAAAAAGCCGTTCCGGACCTTCAATATGTTTAAAACCGACAAACAGCAAAATCGTTCCGACAGCTTCCAGGCATAATGTAGTGATCACAATGTTGCGAATAATATGTTCAGCTCTATGTTCAACCGCATCGATATAATTCTTTTTTATCAGCCCCACACTTCGAAGAGAAATTCTTCCCCGCGGGACCGCAATGTAGAGGGAAGTAAAGGTGATGATTCCCAGCCCACCTGCCTGGATGAGAAGCATAATGACAATTTTACCGAAGTTACTGTACAGAGCAGTATCAACAGTAATCAGCCCTGTTACGCAGACAGCTGAGACAGAGGTAAAAAGTGCGTCGATATGAGAAAGCCTTCCGGATCCGTTCCATGCTTTTTCATTAAATAGCAGGATATATCCTAGGAGGATGATAAAGATAAAATAGCCGAAGAGTGTTACTTTTTCAGATGATATGCTTCTAGCCATAGGGTAAAAAAAGCCTGGCAATGACCTACTCTCCCCCCAGCACCATTTTTCGATTTACTTCCCCATAAGGGACCCACATGTAAGTGGTTCGAAAAAGGTGCTGGGAGTACCATCGGCGCGGGAGGGCTTAACTTCCGTGTTCGGAATGGGAACGGGTGGGTCCCCTCCGCTATCGTCACCAGGCAATCATTTTTTCAAAGAGATAATCGGTAATATGGTCAAGCCTCACGGATACTTAGTACTGGTCGGCTGAACATGTTACCATGCGTAGACCGCCAGCCTATCAACCAGATATTCTCTCTGGTTCCTTCAGTCTGCTTAAAGCAGATGGGATGTCTCATCTCGAGGGGGGCTTCCCACTTAGATGCTTTCAGCGGTTATCCCTTCCGAACATGGCTACCCAGCACTTACCCTTGGCAGGATAACTGGTACACCAGAGGTTCGTCCATTCCGGTCCTCTCGTACTAAGAACAGCTCCTCTCAAACATCCAGCGCCTGTGGCAGATAGGGACCGAACTGTCTCGCGACGTTCTGAACCCAGCTCACGTACCGCTTTAATTGGCGAACAGCCAAACCCTTGGGACCTGCTTCAGCCCCAGGATGCGATGAGCCGACATCGAGGTGCCAAACCTTGCCGTCGATGTGAACTCTTGGGCAAGATAAGCCTGTTATCCCCGGAGTACCTTTTGTCCGTTAAGTGACGGCGCTTCCACTCGCCACCGCCAGATCACTAAGACCTGCTTTCGCACCTGCTCGACTTGTCAGTCTCGCAGTCAGGCCCCCTTTTGCCTTTGCACTCGTAACGCTGATTTCCAACCAGCGCGAGGAGACCTTCGCACACCTCCGTTACTCTTTAGGAGGTGACCGCCCCAGTCAAACCGCCCACCTGACATTGTCCACTAACCTGATATAAGGCCAGCGTTAGAAACCTAAACTATAAAGGGTGGTATTTCACTGTTCAGCTCCACGCAGCCTAACGACCACGCTTCATAGCTTCCCACCTATCCTACACATCATAGCCCAGGTTCCAATGCCAAGCTGCAGTAAAGGTTCACGGGGTCTTTCCGTCTAACCATGGGTAATCGGCATCTTCACCGATACTTCAATTTCACCGAGTCTCGCGTCGAGACAGCGCCCAGATCGTTACACCATTCGTGCAGGTCGGAACTTACCCGACAAGGAATTTCGCTACCTTAGGACCGTTATAGTTACGGCCGCCGTTTACCGGGGCTTCAATTCAGACCTTCTCCAGGTGGCTTGCGCCTCCTGGATGAGCCCTCCTCTTAACCTTCCGGCACCGGGCAGGTGTCAGGCCTTATACATCATCTTTAAATTTAGCAAAGCCATGTGTTTTTGATAAACAGTCGCCTGGGTCATTTCACTGCGGCCACCCCCCCTTTGTCCCCCCCGAGGGGAAGATTAAAGGGGGATGGCACCCCTTCTCCCGAAGTTACGGGGTCATTTTGCCTAGTTCCTTAGCTATGGATCACTCGAGCACCTTTGGATTCTCTCCTCGACTACCTGTGTCGGTTTACGGTACGGGCAGCTTATACCTGACGCTTAGGGGTTTTTCTTGGAAGCCTGATTAGGGCCACTATCCACTCAGCCGGAGCCTTGTGGTACTATCCACCTTCAGCAGGGTGTGCGGATTTGCCTGCACATCCTATACCTACAGTGTTCAACGTGCTATTCCGTCAGCACGCGGGCCTTTCACTTCTCCGTCATCCCATCGCAGTATAAGCTGGTACTGGAATATTAACCAGTTGTCCATCGACTGCCCCCTTCGGGTTCGCCTTAGGACCCGACTAACCCTGATCCGATTAGCGTTGATCAGGAAACCTTAGTCTTTCGGTGTGCGGGTTTCCCACCCGCATTATCGTTACTTATGCCTACATTTGCTTTTCCTGCCACTCCAGCAAACCTTACGGCCCACCTTCGATGCAAACAGGAATGCTCCCCTACCTCCCGACGTAAAGTCGGGACTACAGCTTCGGTAATATGCTTTATGCCCGATTATCATCCATGCCCGATCGCTCGACTAGTGAGCTGTTACGCACTCTTTAAATGAATGGCTGCTTCCAAGCCAACATCCTAGCTGTCTGTGCAACCGGACCTCGTTAGTTCAACTTAGCATATATTTGGGGACCTTAGCTGGTAGTCTGGGTTCTTTCCCTTTCGGACACGGACCTTAGCACCCGCGCCCTCACTGCTGAAAAACATGTCATAGCATTCGGAGTTTGTCAGGGTTTGGTAGGCGGTGAAGCCCCCTAGCCCAATCAGTAGCTCTACCTCTATGACACTATTAAACAACGCTGCTCCTAAAAGCATTTCGGGGAGTACGAGCTATCTCTTGGTTTGATTGGCCTTTCACCCCTACCCACAGCTCATCCAATGACTTTTCAACGTCAACTGGTTCGGTCCTCCATTGCGTGTTACCGCAACTTCAACCTGGCCATGGGTAGATCACCAAGTTTCGCGTCTACCCCCACTGACTTATGGTCGCCCTGTTCAGACTCGCTTTCGCTCCGGCTACGTACCTTGACGATACTTAACCTTGCCAATGAGGAGTAACTCGTAGGCTCATTATGCAAAAGGCACGCCGTCACCCCGAGGTATCGGGGCTCCGACCGCTTGTAAGCGCATGGTTTCAGGTTCTGTTTCACCCTCCTGTTCGGAGTGCTTTTCACCTTTCCCTCACGGTACTTGTCCACTATCGGTCTCTCAGGAGTATTTAGCCTTACCGGATGGTGCCGGTAGATTCAGACAGGATTTCACCGGTCCCGCCCTACTCAGGATACCCGCCAGGTATCAAATCAATTTCACGTACAGGACTTTCACCTTCTACGGTCCAACTTTCCAGAAGTGTTCTGTTATCAATTTGAAGTCCCTGTGGCAGGTCCTACAACCCCAACAAGGCCGTAACCCTGTTGGTTTGGGCTTTTCCGCGTTCGCTCGCCACTACTTGCGGAATCACTATTGTTTTCTTCTCCTACGGGTACTTAGATGTTTCAGTTCCCCGCGTTCGCTTCCCGATACAAGATCGGGATGACTGGCCTTCAACCAGCCGGGTTGCCCCATTCGGAAATCTCCGGATCAGAGGTTATTTGCACCTCCCCGAAGCTTATCGCAGCTTGTCACGTCCTTCATCGCCTCTGAGAGCCAAGGCATCCGCCATGCGCCCTTAGTAACTTTCTTAACCTATAAATTAAATAGGTGCTCTCGCACCAGCAAAAATTGTTAATTGCTTTCTTCCATCATGTCAATGAACTCTTTGTCCGGAAACCCTTTCCATCAATTACAATTCGAGGTTGATCAAGAATTGATGTTATCGGGCCTCTCTATCTGTAAGAAGCCACTCGTCGGCAATGCTTTGTCGGCTGCCGGCTTTAAACTTCTCCCAATTTCTTTTTATGAACTTTTTATGTGGAGAATATCGGAGTCGAACCGATGACCTCTTGAATGCAAATCAAGTGCTCTAGCCAACTGAGCTAATCCCCCGAAAACAGTCGGCAGTCTTCAGTCCTCAGTCGCCAGACAACTTTGAACTTCTAAGCTGCACTGGTTTACTGACCGCCGTCGCTAAAGCCATGGCGACCGGAGTAGTCCCGCGCAGACTTGAACTGCGGACCCCTACATTATCAGTGTAGTGCTCTAACCAACTGAGCTACGGGACTCTGTGGGATGATGAGTTTCGAATGCCGAATTTCGAGTATTAAAGTACTTTCTCATTCAACATTCATCATTCATCATTCAACACTCATCATTCGAAGTGTAGCTTGTGCAGCAGAGCAGTACACCCTGCTCTTTTCAGGATTTGCTTTTCTCCTTGCATTGGTTATTGGTGGGGACGAAACCCTTCCAATGACCAATCTGTTTTTTTAAAAAATGAGGAACAAGCCGGGAAACAACCATAAAAGAAGTTTTGTTATTTGCCGTAAGTAAGGGAACCTCTCCAGAAAGGAGGTATTCCAGCCGCACCTTCCGGTACGGCTACCTTGTTACGACTTAGCCCCAGTCACTGATTTTACCCTAGGCAGCTCCTTGACGGTTACCGACTTCAGGTACCCCCAGCTTCCATGGCTTGACGGGCGGTGTGTACAAGGCCCGGGAACGTATTCACCGCGCCATGGCTGATGCGCGATTACTAGCGATTCCAGCTTCACGAAGTCGGGTTGCAGACTTCGATCCGAACTGAGACCGGCTTTCGAGATTCGCTCCCACTCGCGTGGTGGCTGCCCTCTGTACCGGCCATTGTAGCACGTGTGTAGCCCTGGACGTAAGGGCCGTGCTGATTTGACGTCATCCCCACCTTCCTCTCTACTTGCGTAGGCAGTTTCCTCAGAGTCCCCAGCTTTACCTGATGGCAACTAAGGATAGGGGTTGCGCTCGTTATGGGACTTAACCCGACACCTCACGGCACGAGCTGACGACAACCATGCAGCACCTTGCAGGCTGTCCGAAGAAATACCGGTTTCCCGGTACGTCACCCTGCATTTGAGCCCAGGTAAGGTTCCTCGCGTATCATCGAATTAAACCACATGCTCCACCGCTTGTGCGGGCCCCCGTCAATTCCTTTGAGTTTCAACCTTGCGGCCGTACTCCCCAGGTGGATCACTTATCGCTTTCGCTTGGTCGCTGACTGTGTGTCGCCAACAACGAGTGATCATCGTTTACGGCGTGGACTACCAGGGTATCTAATCCTGTTCGCTACCCACGCTTTCGTGCCTGAGCGTCAATATCGGCTTAGTAAGCTGCCTTCGCGATCGGTGTTCTGTAGCATATCTATGCATTTCACCGCTACATGCTACATTCCGCCTACTTCAACCGTATTCAAGACTGGCAGTATCAATGGCAGTTCCGAGGTTGAGCCCCGGGATTTCACCACTGACTGACCAATCCGCCTGCGCACCCTTTAAACCCAATAAATCCGGATAACGCTTGCACCCTCCGTATTACCGCGGCTGCTGGCACGGAGTTAGCCGGTGCTTATTCATAAAGTACCTTCAACCCCGTTCACGAACGGGGTATTATTCCTTTATAAAAGCAGTTTACAACCCATAAGGCCGTCTTCCTGCACGCGGCATGGCTGCGTCAGAGTTTCCTCCATTGCGCAATATTCCTTACTGCTGCCTCCCGTAGGAGTCTGGTCCGTGTCTCAGTACCAGTGTGGGGGATCATCCTCTCAGAACCCCTAGACATCGTCGCCTTGGTGGGCCGTTACCCCACCAACCAGCTAATGTCACGCATGCCCATCCTTAACCACCGGGGTTTTAATCATCCACTGATGCCAGTTGATAATGTTATGGGGTATTAATCCGAATTTCTTCGGGCTATCCCCCTGTTAAGGGTAGGTTGCATACGCGTTACGCACCCGTGCGCCGGTCGTGTACTCACCGAAATGAGCCTTACCCCTCGACTTGCATGTATTAAGCCTGCCGCTAGCGTTCATCCTGAGCCAGGATCAAACTCTTCATTGTATATATATTCTTGAAAAACTAATATACCTTCAAGCTTCCCCCGGCAAATATCCCCTGTCGAATCAACAGGTCTTCATCTTCTACGCTGTTTCCTTTTCTTGGCTTGTTCTCATTATGTCTATGAACGTCTTTTGCGCTTTACTTCTCGCGTAAAACGGGGTGCAAAGGTAAAAACCTTTTTATTACATGCAACACCTTCTTTGCAAAAAAATTTAATCTTTTTTTATAGTAATCCCTATACCTTGTTTATCAGCATTCTATAACAGTAAAATTTTTTAATAAAACCAAATATTTATCCTAAGACTGTTATAGTTACTAATGTTTTAGTTTTAGCTTCATCTTATTTGGCATATTTAAAACCCTTGCCAGGATAAATTGCTGAATCACCCAGTAATTCTTCAATACGGATCAACTGGTTGTATTTAGCAATGCGGTCTGTGCGGCTGGCCGAACCGGTTTTGATCTGGCCTGTATTTAAGGCTACGGCGAGATCAGCAATTGTAGTGTCTTCCGTTTCACCCGAACGGTGGCTGATCACTGTTGTGTACCCATTATCTTTTGCCAAAGTAACACAATCAATGGTTTCGGTTAATGTTCCTATCTGATTTAACTTGATCAGTATTGAATTGGCAATATCCATGTCAAAGCCTTTTTTCAGCCGCTGTATGTTGGTAACAAAAATATCATCTCCAACAAGTTGTATTTTATCAGTCAGTTTATCCGTTAAGATATTCCATCCGTCCCAATCATCTTCGGCCATGCCGTCTTCAATTGAGATAATCGGATATTTTTTCACCCACCCGGCCCAGTGATCAGCCATTTCGGCCGGGGTCAGTTTGTCGCCGGTACTCCATTTCAGGTGATAAACATTTTCTTCGGGCAAATAGAATTCGGATGCAGCCGGGTCGAGGGCTATGTAAATGTCTTCACCGGGTTTGTAACCTGCTTTTTCAATAGCTTTCAAGATAAACTTAACGGCTTCTTCATTGGATTTTAAATTCGGGGCAAATCCCCCCTCATCACCCACATTGGTTGAGTATCCCGATTTTTTCAGCACGGCCTTCAGGTTATGAAAAACTTCAGAGCCCATTCGGATTGCCTGGCTAAAAGTTTCGGCGCCAACCGGCATGATCAGATATTCCTGAAAGTCAACGCTATTATCAGCATGTGATCCTCCATTTAATATATTCATTTGCGGAATAGGAAGGGTTTTAGCATTAACCCCGCCGATATATCTGTACAAAACCTGTCCTGTTTCCTGTGCAGCAGCCTGAGCAGCCGCTAACGACACACCCAGGATAGTATTTGCCCCGAGGTTGGCTTTATTGTCGGTTCCGTCTATTTCTATCATTCTTTTATCCAGTGCAACCTGATCGGTAACCTCGAAACCCCGTAATTCTTCAGCCAGGACATCATTTACATTTTGAACAGCATTCAAAACCCCTTTACCCATATAATATTTTTTATCCCCATCCCGTAATTCTACGGCTTCGTGTGCACCGGTTGAAGCACCGGAAGGAACGGAGGCACGTCCTGCAACTCCGGAATCTGTATAAACATCAACTTCAATTGTTGGGTTTCCCCGTGAGTCGAGGATTTGCCGTGCATGAATATTAGCGATTGAACTCATTATTTAAAATTTTTAAAATGAACGGACGAAGGTAGATATTTTTACACAACAAAAAAAAAGAGGATGGCCTGTTCATGTGCCAATCCTCTTTTCTACAGATTTATCAGAAGAAATATATTATTTCTTTTCTTCTGCTTCTGTCCCCTCTTCTGTTTCTTTTTTATCTTTTTTTGGTTGCGCAGGTTTTTCTTTTTCCTCCGCTTTTACTTCTTTCCCCGGTTCTTCTGTTTTTGATTCTTCTGTGGCAGCTTGTGATTTTTCTTCCGGTTTTTTAACTTCCGGTTTAGCCGCTTTCACTTCTTTTTTTTTCGTCGTTTCAACTTTTGCTTCAACTTTTTCTTCGTTGATTTCATCGGCAGGTTTCTCAGTTTTTTCAGCTTTCACTTCTGCTTTAGCTGTTTCAACTTTTTCAACAATCTCTTCGGTTTTTGATTCCGGTTCTCCGCCGGCAACTTCTTCCACTTTAGTTGTGGTTGCAGTTGTTGTTTCCGCTTGCGGTGCGGCTTTCTTTTTACCTCCACGGCGACGCCTTGTTGTTTTAGTCTTTATGGCTGTTTTTTCAGCGAGAAGGTTTTCGTTATAATCCACCAGTTCAATCATAGCCATGTCGGCATTATCGCCTAAACGATTACCCATTTTAATAATACGGGTATAACCACCGGGACGGTCACCTATTTTTGCAGACACTTCCCTGAATAATTCAGTTACCGCAAATTTATCCTGCAGGTAACTAAAAACCACTCTTCGCGAATGCGTAGTATCATTTTTGGCTTTAGTGATCAGGGGTTCAACATACTCCCTGAGGGCCTTGGCCTTCGCGACGGTTGTGTTGATCCGTTTATTTTTAATAAGGGAACTTGCCATATTCGACAACATGGCCTTACGGTGCGAACTCGTTCTTCCCAGATGATTAAAACTCTTTCTGTGTCTCATCTTTCTTAATCCTTGTCAAGTTTATACTTTGCTATATTCATACCAAACTCAAGCCCTTTTGTGTTTACCAGTTCCTCGAGTTCGGTCAGGGATTTTTTTCCAAAATTCCTGAATTTCAACAAATCGTTTTTGTTGTATGCCACCAGTTCACCCAGAGTTTCAACATCGGCAGCTTTCAAGCAGTTCAATGCCCTGACCGAAAGATCCAGGTCAACCAGTTTTGTTTTCAATAACTGACGGGTATGCAATGTGTTTTCATCAAATTCCTCGGTTACTGAGCGTTCTTCTTCTTCCAATGTAATTTTTTCATCGGAGAAAAGCATAAAATGATGGATCAGTATCTTAGCTGCTTCTTTTAATGCTTCCTTGGGGTGAATTGATCCATCGGTAATAATATCAATTACAAGTTTTTCGTAGTCGGTTTTTTGCTCAACACGATAATTCTCGATATGATATTTAACATTTTTAATAGGTGTGTGGATTGAGTCAATTGCTACTGTCCCAACCGGTGCGTTGGGGTCTTTGTTTTCTTCTGCCGGTACATATCCCCTACCTTTGGAAACAGTTAATTCCATGCTCAATTTAATAGAAGGATCAAGGTGACAAACCACCTCATCCGGATTGAGCACCTGGAATACGGAAAGGAATTTGTTGATGTCGCCTGCTTTAAAAATTTCCTGGTCACCGATTACGATATTGACCTTTTCGCTTGTTTCGTTTTGTATTTGTTGTTTAAAACGAATTTTTTTGAGGTTCAATACGATTTCGGTAACATCTTCAAGGACGCCCGGTACTGTAGAAAACTCATGAACTACACCATCAATTCTCACATTGGTGATGGCAAAACCTTCGAGAGAAGAAAGCAGTATCCTTCGCAGGGCATTGCCTATTGTCATACCAAATCCGGGTTCCAACGGACGAAATTCAAACGAGCCTGTAAATTCATTGGCTTCGTTCATGATAACTTTATCGGGCTTCTGAAATGCTAATATTGCCATAATAATATTTTGTGCTTTTTAGGATTCTTGACTGACTAATTAATGATTATTTGGAGTACAACTCAACAATAAGTTGTTCTTTAATATTCTCGGGAATTTCTTCTCGAGGGGGATAGTTCAGGAATTTTCCCAATAGTTTTTCTTCATCCCATTCAAGCCACGAAAAACTTTTTCTTGCGCTAACCAAAGAATCGGTAATAGCAACCAGGCTTTTTGATTTTTCACGAACGCCAACAATATCACCTGCGCGCAGTGCGAAGGAAGGAATGTTGACCACCTCACCATTAACGGTAATGTGACGATGTGAAACCAATTGGCGTGCGGCTGCCCTTGTGGGTGCAATACCCAAACGGAATACAACATTATCCAGGCGGGCTTCAATTAATTTTAAAAGGTTTTCACCTGTAATGCCTTTTTTCCTGGAGGCTTTTTCAAATAAATTACGGAATTGCCTTTCGAGGATTCCATACGTATATTTTGCTTTTTGTTTTTCCTGCAACTGCATGCCATATTCGGATTGTTTTCTTCTTTTCCTTGTCTGTCCATGTTGTCCCGGGGGAAAGCCTTTTTTGTCCAGAAATTTATCAGGACCGTAAATCGGGTCACCGAACTTACGTGCAATTTTTGATTTTGGGCCAATATATCTTGCCATAGTTTATAAATAATTTGTCGTTATTCTCTATATTAAATCTTCATACAAAGTGTTATACCCTTCTTCTCTTGGGAGGGCGGCATCCATTATGAGGCATTGGGGTTACGTCAACGATTTCGGTAACTTCAATACCCGATGAATGAATAGTACGGATAGCCGATTCCCTTCCCGAACCGGGGCCTTTAACATAAACCTTTACTTTACGCAATCCCTGGTCGTAGGCTACCTTTGCACAATCCTGGGCAGCCATCTGCGCTGCATAAGGTGTATTTTTTTTGGATCCCCTGAATCCCATTTTCCCGGATGATGCCCACGATATAACCTGTCCGGCTTCATTGGTCAGTGAGATGATGATATTGTTGAATGAAGCTCTGACGTAAGCTCTCCCAACCGGGTCAACCTTGACCACACGTTTTTTTGTACTTCTGGTTTTTTTTGCCATTTTCTATTCGATTACTTGAATTTGTTCACTATTTGGTAGCCTTTTTCTTATTGGCAACCGTCTTTTTACGGCCTTTCCGGGTCCTTGCATTGTTCTTGGTTGTTTGTCCGCGGACAGGGAGGCCGATACGGTGCCTTATGCCGCGGTAAGTACCAATATCCATCAACCGTTTGATGTTCATCTGGGTTTCCGAACGAAGCTCGCCTTCCACCTTAAATGAATCCCCGATTACTGAACGGATTTTATTTTGTTCGTCATCGCTCCAGTCCTGGGCTTTTTTGTCCCGGTCAACACCGGCGGTTGTCAATATTTTTTGAGCCGTACTTCTTCCAATACCAAAAATGTAAGTCAGGGCGATTTCGCCTCTTTTGTTATTGGGAATGTCAACACCAGCAATTCTTGCCATAATTATGCTATTTAATAATGATTATCGTATTGTTTTTAACCTTGCCTTTGTTTAAATCTAGGGTTCTTTTTGTTGATAATGTACAACCTTCCCTTTCTGCGGACTATTTTGTCCTGAGGGGACCTTTTTTTTATGGATGCTCTTATTTTCATGGTGCACTATTTGTATCTGAATGTTATTCTTCCTTTTGTTAGATCATAAGGCGACATTTCAAGTTTCACACGGTCGCCCGGTAATATTTTAATGTAATGCATCCGCATTTTACCGGAAATATGGGCGGTAATAACATGCCCGTTCTCCAATTCAACGCGAAACATTGCGTTTCCCAGTGATTCAATTACTGTTCCATCTTGTTCGATAGATTGTTGTTTTGCCATAAATGTGACAATTTTAATTATTTGTTGTTAGCCTATGCTCTTTTTTTGTTCAATACTGCTTTTATCTCATCAAAAGATGACAAAATATCCGGTTTGCCGTTTTTAATGGCAACGTCGTGTTCAAAATGCGCCGATGGTTGTGAGTCAGCCGTTCTGATGGTCCAGCCATCCTTATTTTGTATTACTTCTTTCACCCCCAGGTTTATCATCGGTTCGATGGCTATCACCATCCCTTTTTTCAATTTTGGCCCCGAGCCTCTTTTTCCGTAGTTGGGCACTTCCGGTTTTTCATGCAATTTTCTGCCCACACCGTGCCCTACCAATTCGCGAACCACCGAGTAGCCAAAACTTTCAACATAAGACTGAACTGCAAAGCCGATATCTCCTACCCTGTTCCCTGCCACCGCCTGTTCAATCCCAAGATAAAGTGACTCTTCAGTATGTTTCAACAGGTTGAGTACTTCCTGCCCGACTTCCCCCACCGGGAAAGTATAAGCCGAATCGCCATAAAATCCGTTCATTATCGTTCCGCAATCAATGGAAACGATATCCCCGTCTTTCAGCTCCCTGTCGCCCGGTATGCCATGTACCACTTCATCGTTCACCGATATACAAAGTGTAGCGGGAAAACCGCCATATCCTTTAAAACCGGGAAGCGCACCATGATCGCGAATAAACGTTTCGGCAACCTTGTCGAGCTTAATCGTTTTGACCCCCGGCCTGATGTGTCCGGCAACTTCAGCTAAAGTTTTTCCAACAAGTAAAGAACTCTCACGCTGTAATTCAATTTCTTCTTCTGTTTTTAACGGTATCATATAAAGAAATAAATTACATGCTAAATCCTGATTTCCCTTTAATACGCCCCGATTTGGTTAAACCGTCATAGTGGCGCATCAGCAGGTAACTTTCAATTTGTTGCAACGTGTCAAGTACAACCCCTACGAGGATAAGAAGTGACGTACCTCCATAAAAATAGGAAAAAGCCGTACTAACACCTGCCAGTCGTGCAAAAGCAGGCATAATGGCTATAAATCCCAGAAAGATTGATCCAGGCAGCGTTATTCTTGACAAAATATTATCCAGGTATTCGGCCGTTCTTTTGCCCGGCTTCACGCCTGGAATAAATCCACCGTTTTTCTTCAGGTCGTCTGCCATCTGATTTGGGTTGATGGTAATGGCCGTATAGAAATAGGTGAACAGGATGATCATAATAAAATAAGTAAAATTATACCAAAACCCATTGATGTTGGTAAATGCTGCTGCAAGTCCCGAAAGGGTATCCGATTTGGCAAACCCGATAAGTGTAATGGGCAAAAACATAATAGCTTGTGCAAAGATAATGGGCATTACGCCTGCGGCATTAACTTTTAAGGGTAAATACTGGCGAACACCACCATATTGTTTGTTCCCCACAATTCGTTTTGCATATTGAACAGGCACTTTTCTGGTTCCCTGAATAAGCAAAATAGTAAAGAGGACAACGAAGATAATGATAACCAATTCCACAAGGAAATAAACCAACCCACCTCCCAGGGGACCCATTTTTGAAACAAGTTCCTGTACCAGCGAGCCGGGAAGACGGGCGATAATCCCAATCATGATGATCAGTGAAATACCGTTCCCAATTCCTTTATCGGTAATCTTTTCCCCCAGCCACATGATAAACAATGTTCCCGAGATTAAAATCACGGTTGATGAAAACCAGAAATAGAAAGGGGGTGATGTTACGGTCGGGTCAAACGGCACAATGGCCCCGGCAGGCAGACGCGATACGGCATTGGCAATATATGCCGGTGCCTGCAAAGCAACGATAATCACGGTCAGGTATCTTGTAATCTGGTTTATTTTTCTTCGTCCGCTCTCCCCTTCCCGTTGCAGCTTCTGGAAATATGGAATCGCCATTCCCAAAAGCTGAATAACGATGGAAGCAGAGATATAGGGCATAATACCGAGTGCAAAGATTGAGGCACGCGAAAAGGCACCGCCCGAAAACATATTGAGCAAGCCCATCAATCCGGCACTACCCTGTTGCTGCAAGCTGGAAAGCTGATGAGGGTCAATACCCGGCAACACAACATAGGCACCTAAACGATAAATGAGCAATATCCCCAAAGTATAGAGGATACGGTTTCTTAGTTCCTCAATCTTATATATATTCCTTATGGTTTCGATTAACTTCCTCATTTAACCTTAAATTTTTATAGCTGTTCCGCCCTGTGCTTCAATGGCTTCTTTAGCTGATTTTGAAAATGCATGGGCTGTTACTTCCAGTTTGGCTTTCAGTTCACCGTTACCCAATATCTTTATCAAATCATTTTTGGATGCCAGGCCGTGCTCCATCAAAACCTGCCGGTTAATTTCGGAAACCTTAAAAGTTTCCGCCAGTTTTTGCAGCGAGCTGATGTTTACGCCCTGGTATTCAATGCGGTTAATATTTTTAAAACCGAATTTTGGGACGCGGCGGAACAAAGGCATCTGGCCTCCTTCGAAACCGACTCTGCGTTTGTAGCCCGATCTGGACTGTTGCCCTTTATGGCCTTTGGTAGAAGTTCCACCATAACCCGATCCCTGGCCTCGTCCAATTCTTTTTTTGTCCTTTACAGAACCTTTTGCCGGTGTAAGATTGCTTAAATCCATTATTATTATCCTTTAATTTCTTCAACCTTCAATAAATGTTTCACTTTATCAATCATGCCAAGAACCTGTGGGCTTGATTCAATCTCCCTGCTCCGGTTCATTTTTTTAATTCCCAACGCCAGTAATGTCAATTTCTGGCGTTTTGGCCTGTTGATGGCACTTCTAACCTGTGTAATTCTTATTTTGCTCATGATCAGTTCGATTTATCCATTAAAAACAGTATCCAGTTCAACCCCACGAATCTGGGCGATAGTATAAGGATCACGCATTTTGGTCAGTGCATCAATAGTTGCTTTTACAACCGAATGGGGATTGGAAGACCCTTTTGACTTGGCCAACACGTCTTTTACGCCCACACTCTCTAAAACAGCACGCATGGCACCACCTGCAATAACTCCCGTTCCGGGGGCTGCCGGTTTGATGAATACTTTTGCACCGCTGTATTTACCGGTTTGTTCGTGGGGCAATGTCCCTTTGAGTACCGGCACTTTAACCAGGTGCTTTTTGGCATCATCAATACCTTTTGCGATGGCAGAGGTAACTTCCTTGGCTTTCCCCAGTCCGTATCCTACCACACCGTTTTCGTTACCTACTACAACAATGGCAGAGAAACTGAATGTACGTCCCCCTTTGGTTACTTTGGTAACTCGTTGTATGCTAACCAGCCTGTCCTTAAATTCGATTTCGCTGGATTTTACTCTTTTTACATTTACGTTTGACATAACTTGTTAAAATTTTAGTCCGCCTTTACGGGCAGCTTCAGCAAGTGATTTCACCCTGCCATGATACAAATAACCATTTCTGTCGAACACTACGGTTTCAATGCCCGCCTGTTTTGCTTTTTCTGCAATCAGGTTTCCGACTTTTGTTGCCTGATCCCGCTTATTTCCTTTTTCATTCTCAAATTTTTTGTCCCGTGAGGAAACCGATGCCAGCGTAACACCATTCAAATCGTCAATCAACTGGACATAGATTTGTTTGTTGCTTCTGAACACGGTCATGCGCGGACGTTCCGGTGTACCGTTAACGATCTTTCTGATCCTTTGTTTGATCTTAGACCGGCGAATTACTTTTTTATTCTTTGCTCCCATTTTATCAGGGTTATTTTTCAGTTTAAACAAAAATTATTTTTCAGCAGCAGCCTTACCCAGTTTCTTCCTGAGCACTTCACCCTGGTATTTAATCCCTTTGCCTTTATAGGGTTCGGGCGGGCGCAGTGAACGGATCTTGGCCGCTACCTGGCCGAGCAGTTGTTTGTCAGCCGAAGTCATTTTAATGATTGGATTTTTACCTCTTTCGGTAATTGTTTCAATTTTTATTTCAGCCGGAATCTCAAAAAAGATATGGTGAGAGTAACCCAAAGCAAGGTCAAGCATCTGTCCTTTGGCTTCAGCTTTATAACCTACACCCACCAGTTCCTGTACTGTTGAGAAACCTTCGGCAACTCCTTTAACCATATTATTGATCAAGGAGCGGTAAAGTCCGTGTTTCGATTTATGGTCTTTACTTTCGGTAGCCCGTTCCAACACCACTTCACCTTTGTCCACCTTAACTTTGATGGCCGGGTCAACCAGTTGTTCAAGTTCTCCGAGTTTTCCTTTTACTTTTACCCTGTTTGTATCAGAAACGGTTATTTCAACACCTTCCGGGATACTAATCAGTAATTTTCCTATACGTGACATTGTTATCTCTTTCCTGATTTATATTAACTTACATAACAAATTACTTCGCCACCAACATTTAAACTCCTGGCTTCTTTATCGGTAATCACACCTTTTGAAGTGGAGAGGATGGCAATGCCCAGTCCATTCAATACCCTGGGCAGGTTACCGGAATCTACATATTTACGCAAACCCGGTTTTGAAACACGTTGAATACTGTTTATGGCCGGCGTTTTTGTTTCGGGATGGTATTTCAGCGCAATTTTAATATTTCCCTGCACTGATGCTTCGTCATCGAATTTGTAATTCAGGATATATCCTTTTTCATAAAGGATTTTAGTAATGTCCTTTTTAATCTTCGATGCCGGAATTTCAACCATTCTGTGCCTGGCTGCAACAGCGTTTCTTACTTGCGTTAAATAGTCTGCAATCGGATCAGTAATCATCTGACTTATTATTTTTAAAATTATTTACCAACTGGTTTTTTTCACTCCCGGGATCAGGCCATTCAATGCCATCTCACGAAAGTTGATGCGCGAAACACCAAACTGCCTCATATACCCTTTAGGCCTGCCTGAAAGCTGGCAACGGTTGTGTAAACGTACCGGGGAAGCATTACGTGGTAATTTTTGCAACCCATCATAATCGCCCGCTTGTTTCAGGGCTTCACGTTTGGCAGCGTATTTTTCCACCATTCTTTGTCTTTTGCGCTCACGCGCTTTCATTGACTCTTTTGCCATGTATTATTTTTTTTTTTTGATTCTTAAACGGTAATCCAAAATGCTTAAGCAAGGCATAAGCCTCTTTATCGTTTTTGGCCGAAGTCACTATCGTAATATCCATGCCATTGATCCTGCTCACTTTATCAATATTGATTTCAGGAAAGATCAATTGTTCGGGGATACCGAATGAATAGTTTCCGCGTCCGTCAAAACCTTTGTCACTTATTCCCCTGAAGTCGCGCACACGTGGCAAAGCCACAGCGACAAGACGGTCGAGAAATTCGTACATTTTATTGCCACGCAGGGTAACACGCACACCGATAGCATTTCCTTTTCTGAGCTTAAAGTTCGACACGTCACGTTTTGAAATGGTGGGTACGGCTTTTTGCCCTGTAATGGCTGTCATTTCGGCCACTCCCGCATCAATAAGTTTTTTGTCAGCCAGTGCAGCACCAATACCCTGGTTAAGGGCAATTTTTTGCAACCTGGGCACCTGCATCTCTGATTTGTAACCAAATTCAGTGGTTAAAGCAGGCATGATTTCCTCATAATATTTTTTTCGTAATCTTGGCTGTTCCATTACTTGATTACCTCCCCTGTTTTTTTAGAATAACGAACTGATTTACCGGTTTTTTCATCAATTTTACGGCCTGTTCTCGTAGGTTTTCCCGATTTGTCAATCACCTTCAGGTTTGAAACATGAACAGCAGATTCCTGTTTGATTATTCCACCTTTGGGATTATCAGCACTGGGCCTGGTATGTTTCGAGACAAGGTTTACCCCTTCTACGATGGCTCTTTGTTTTTCAACGTTCACAAAAAGGACACGTCCTGACAGGCCTTTGTTGTTGCCGGCAATCACCATGACGTTATCCCCTTTTTTTATATTCAGTTTAGCCATAACTCTATTCTTTCAGATATTTAAAGCACCTCTGGTGCAAGTGATACTATTTTCATAAATTGTTTTTCACGAAGTTCACGGGCCACCGGTCCGAAAATACGTGTTCCTATCATTTCACCGGCGGTATTGAGCAGGACCACTGCGTTGTCGTCAAAACGGATGTAAGACCCGTCATTACGGCGGACCTCTTTTCTTGTCCTGACCACAACGGCCTTAGAAACAGTTCCTTTTTTAATATTGCCCGATGGCAATGCATTTTTTACAGTAACCACGATCTGGTCGCCGATGGAGGCATAACGTTTTTTTGTTCCGCCCAGCACCCTGATGCAAAGCACTTCTTTAGCCCCGCTATTGTCAGCCACTGCTAGTCTTGATTCTTGTTGTATCATGATTATTTAGCTCTTTCAATAATTTCTACTAACCGCCAGTTTTTATTTTTGCTTAAAGGCCTGGTTTCCATAATACGGACGGTATCGCCAATGTTGCACTCGTTTTTTTCGTCGTGAACGATAAATTTCTTTGATTTCCTGACAAATTTACCGTAAACCGGGTGCATGAACTGGCGTTCAATACGTACTACAATGGATTTATCCATTTTATTGCTCACGACCAGTCCGGTCCTTTCTTTTCTCAGATTTCTTTTTTCCATTGTCCTGGTTACTTATTTTGGTTTTTTTCTTCTTCCATCTGTCTTTTCCTCAGTTCAGTTTTAAGCCTGGCAATGGTTTTTTTGTTTTCGCTGATATGATGAGGATTATCCATTGGCGATACCACATGGTTAAGCCGTAAACGCGTAAGATGCTTTTTTTCCTCTTCCAGCCGATCAACAAGATCTGCCATGCCTAATTCACGAATTACTTCCTGTTTCATTTTTCTTATTTTTCAGAATAATCTCGTCTAATGATAAACTTTGTTGTTACGGGCAGTTTCTGAGCTGCCAGCCTGAGGGCTTCCCTGGCAATTGCCAGTGGAACGCCATCGGTTTCAAACATAATCCGTCCCGGAGTTACCCTGGCAACGTAATATTCAGGGGCACCTTTACCTTTACCCATACGTACTTCCGCAGGTTTCTTGGTTACCGGTTTGTCAGGAAATATCCTGATCCATATTTGACCTTCACGTTTCATGTGACGGGTAACAGCCTGACGGGCAGCTTCTATCTGGCGTGATGTTATCCAGCCTTCCTGTAAAGTTTTGATTCCGAACGAACCAAATGCCAACTGGTTTCCGCGCTGGGCATTGCCTTTCATCTTGCCTTTCTGCTGTTTTCTGTATTTCTGTTTTTTCGGTTGTAACATGCCTTGTCAGTTTAAAATATTTTTTTTGATCAATACAGTCCCTTTTACCTTCTTCTTCTTTGCCTTCCGCCTTTTGGTGCCGACGAGCGCTGCTTGCCACCGCCAATGGTCGTGGGAACGAGTTCGGGTTTTCCGTAAACTTCACCTTTAAATATCCAGACTTTGATGCCGATACGGCCATAAGTAGTGTGAGCTTCAACCAGTGCATAATCAATGTCGGCACGAAGGGTATGCAAAGGGATCCTTCCTTCCTTGTATTGTTCGGTACGGGCCATTTCGGCACCGCCCAGCCTTCCGGATATCAACACCTTGATACCTTCAGCCCCCAAACGTATGCTGGAGGCAATGGAAGTTTTGATGGCCCGGCGAAATGATATCCTGCCTTCAATTTGTTTTGCAATGTTGGTTGCTACTATATGAGCATCAAGTTCAGGCCTTTTGATTTCAGAAATGTTGATCTGAACATCTTTACCTGTCAGTTTCTTCAGTTCTTCTTTTAGTTTGTCCACTTCCTGGCCACCTTTACCGATAATAATTCCCGGGCGTGCCGTATTGATGGTCACGGTGACCAGCTTTAAAGTACGCTCGATCATGATTTTTGAAACGCCGGCTTTGGCAAGACGGGCATTCAGGTACTTCCTGATCTTGTCGTCTTCTACCAGTTTGGCAGAAAAATCTTTGCCTCCATACCAGTATGAGTCCCATCCTTTAATAATTCCAAGTCTCAGCCCTATCGGATTTGTTTTTTGTCCCATTATAAAAGGTTTGTTTAACTATTTATTTTTTTGTTTTCAACAGCTTCCGTTTCTTCAGCTACCTGAACCCGGTTACCCAGCACCAGTGTAACATGGTTTGAGCGCTTTCTTATTCTGTGCGCCCTGCCCTGCGGTGCAGGCTGAATTCTTTTCAACATCCTGCCGCTGTCAACCTGAATTTCTTTAACATACAATTGGTTCTCTTCAAGGCGGGAACCTTCATTTTTCTCTTTCCAGTTGGCAATAGCCGAAAGCAATAATTTATAGAGCCGTTTTGCCGGTTCTTTCTGTGAATACTGAAGCACATACAAAGCTTTGTCGGCATCCATTCCCCGCACCAGGTCGGCTACAAGCCTCATCTTACGCGGTGAAGTGGGCACATTGTTCAGACGTGCAACGTATTGCGTTTTACGCTCTTCTTTTATTCGTTCGGCACGTATATGTTTTCTTGATCCCATTTTTAAACAATAATTTATTTGTTTCCTTTATTCTTTTTACCGGCATGACCCCTGAAGATACGTGTTGGGGCAAACTCACCCAGTTTGTGGCCAACCATGTTTTCAGTTATATAAACGGGAATAAATTTATTTCCGTTATGCACTGCGATGGTTTGCCCCACAAAATCAGGTGAGATCATTGATGCTCTTGACCACGTTTTGACGACGGTTTTTTTACCCGAGTCAATATTGGCCTGAAGCTTTTTCTCAAGTTTGATATCTATATAGGGTCCTTTTTTTAACGAACGGCTCATATCTGTTTTAACTTAACGTTCAAAAATTATTTCTTTCTTTTTTCAATAATGTACTTGTCGGATGCATTCTTTTTGGAACGGGTCCTGTAACCTTTTGCAGGCAAACCTTTACGGCTTCGCGGATGTCCGCCGGAAGCTCTTCCTTCACCGCCACCCATGGGGTGATCAACAGGGTTCATAGCCACACCACGGACACGGGGACGGCGGCCCAGCCAACGGCGGCGGCCTGCTTTACCTGACTTTTCAAGTCCATGGTCTACATTGGATACCATGCCGACAGTTGCCTTGCACGACTGAAGGATCATGCGCGTTTCACCGGATGGTAATTTGATGATGGCAAACTTACCGTCGCGGGTCATCAACTGGGCATACGAACCGGCACTACGGGCCATTTTAGCACCCTGCCCCGGACGGAGTTCGATGTTATGGATAATTGTCCCAAACGGAATCTCGCTCAGGTACATGGCATTCCCAATATCCGGGGCTACGCCTTTTCCAGCATTGATATCCTGCCCGACCTTCAGGCCGTGGGGGGCAATGATATACCGTTTTTCACCATCAGCATAATTCACCAGCGCAATCCTGGCTGTACGGTTCGGATCATATTCAATGGTTTTAACCTTGCCGGGAACACCTTCCTTGTCCCTTTTAAAGTCAATGATCCTGTACTTTTTCTTATGCCCTCCGCCTACATTGCGAATGGTCATTCTACCTTTGTTGTTGCGGCCACCGGTACTTTTCTTACCCTTTACCAGGCTCTTTTCAGGCCTGTCAGTGGTAATGTCATCAAACGCGCTAATGATCTTGAAGCGCTGTCCCGGTGTTGTCGGATTATATTTTTTAAGAGCCATTTTCTCTAAATGTTGCTAAAAAAGTCAATTGTTTCACCTTCTGCTAAAGTCACTACAGCTTTTTTGTATGACCTTGTTTTTCCACTTATCACGCCGGTTTTTGTAAATCGTGATTTGCTTTTACCGGCATAATTCATTGTATTTACCGAGAGTATCTGTACACCATACAAATCCTTAACTTCATTTTTGATTTGAAGTTTATTGGCACTTTTATCAACGATGAACCCAAACTGGTTTAGAGTTTCACCCTTTTGGGTCATTTTCTCGGTAATGATCGGTTTCAATATTATACCCATTTTATTCTGGTTTTTATTGTTTCGAGAACATTTCTTCGAAAGTCTTCAGCGAACTTTCGAGAAAAACGATCTTGTTCGCATTCAGTATTTCATAAGTATTTAAGGAATCGGCTTTCATTACCTTGGCTTTAGGAATATTCCTGGCCGAAAGGGTTATGTTTTTGTCCGGTTCGTTCAATACCAATATTGTTTTTTTGCCATCCAGTTTCAAACTTTCAAGTATCCTTTGATAATCTTTTGTTTTTGGTGATTCCAGTTTGAAATCCTCAACCACCAGAATACCTTCATCTTTCACTTTATAAGAAAGGGCCGAGAAACGGGCCAGCCTTTTTACTTTTTTATTCAGCTTAAACCGGTAATCGTGCGGATGGGGCCCAAATACCCTGCCGCCACCCCTGAATAAAGGGTTTTTTATATCGCCGGCACGGGCTGTTCCGGTACCTTTCTGGCGTTTGATCTTACGGCTGCTGCCTCTCAGGTCACTTCTTTCCCTTGAATCGTGCGTACCATGCCGACGGTTGGCCATATACTGCTTGGCATCAAGGTAGATCGCATGATCGTTGGGTTCAATTCCAAAGATGGAATCATCCAACTTGACCTTTTTTCCGGTAGCTTCCCCTTTGATGTTGTGAACTGTTAACTCCATCTTTCTATTTTTACTAATGAATTATTAGGACCGGGTACCGCTCCTTTAACTACGATAATATTTTTTTCGGGGATAATTTTAACAACCTGAAGGTTGATCAACTTTACCCTGTTTCCACCCATTCGTCCGGCCATACGCATACCTTTAAATACACGTGAAGGATAAGAAGATGCACCGATGGAACCGGGAGCCCTCAATCTGTTATGCTGGCCGTGTGTGGCATCATTCACTCCCTTGAAATTGTAACGTTTGACAACACCCTGAAACCCTTTTCCTTTTGAGGTGCCAACAACATCAACATATTCACCTTCCCGAAAGACTTCAACCGTAAGAATATCACCAAATTCCTTTTTTTCTTCAAAACGGGTAAATTCGGCTAAATACTTCTTGGGATTCGTACTGGCTTTGGCAAAATGGCCGACCTCCGATTTTTTGAAATGTTTTTCCTTTTTATCCTCAAAAGCCAGTTGTATGGCCGAATAACCATCTTTTTCTTTTGTCCGTACCGAAGAAACGATACAGGGGCCGGCCTCAATAACGGTACACGGGATGTTTTTCCCGTTCTCGTCATAGATGCTGGTCATTCCTAATTTTTTTCCTAATAATCCTGACATGATTATATTTTTTTAAGCCGTTTTCTATTACACCTTGATCTCAACCTCAACACCACTGGGCAATTCCAGTTTCATCAACGAATCAATGGTTTTGGCGGTTGAGTTGTAAACATCCATTAACCTTTTAAAGGTACTCAACTCAAACTGTTCCCTGGATTTTTTATTAACAAATGTTGAACGGTTTACCGTAAATACCTTTTTATGGGTAGGCAACGGAATGGGGCCGCTAACAACGGCTCCGGTTGACTTTACCGCTTTCACGATCTTCTCGGCTGATTTGTCAACCAGATTATGATCGTACGATTTGAGTTTAATTCTTATCCTTTGGTTGTTCACTTTATATAATTGTTTTTAACTGATAATTCCTTTTACTTTATTCACTATTTCCTGCGCAATGGCATCAGGTGCAGGTTGATAATCAAAAAACTCAAGGGTTGAGGTTGCTCTTCCCGAAGTTAGTGTGCGCAGGGTGGTAACATATCCAAACATTTCCGATAAAGGGACTTTGGCTTTGATGACCTGGAAACCCATTTTGGCCTGCACATCTTCAAGAATTGCCCTGCGTTTGTTCAAATCGCCTGTAACTTCCCCCACATAGTCGTCAGGAGTAACGATCTCCAGTTTCATAATGGGTTCAAGCAATACTGATTTGGCTTTGCGGGCGGCATTTTTAAAACCGATCTTGGCAGCCAATTCAAACGATAATTGATCGGAATCAACCGGATGATAAGCCCCGTCGAATAACCTGATTTTTAAACTTTCAAGTGAAAAACCGGCAAGGACACCATTTTGCATGGCAACGGCAAACCCTTTTTTAACTGATAGGATAAACTCCCTGGGAATGTTACCCCCCCTGACTTCATCAATAAACTGCAAGCCTTCTTCACCCTCATCCACCGGGCCCAACTCAAACTGGATGATAGCAAATTTACCCCGTCCACCGGTTTGTTTTTTATATACTTCGCGGTAGGTAACGGAGGTAACAATTGCTTCTTTATAAGCTACCTGCGGTTGTCCGACATTACATTCAACATTGAATTCACGTTTCAGCCTGTCAACAAGGATATCGAGATGCAGTTCACCCATCCCTGAAATAATGGTCTGCCCCGAATCTTCATCAGTCCTGACCTTAAATGTAGGGTCTTCTTCCGACAATTTCGCCAGGGCATGGGTCATTTTATCAATGTCTTTTTGTGTTTTCGGTTCAATGGCTATGCTGATCACAGGATTGGGAAAACTCATTGATTCAAGGATAACGGGATGTTTTTCATCGCACAAAGTATCTCCTGTGTGGATGACTTTAAAACCTACACCTGCTGCAATATCCCCTGCTTCAATCTTTTCGAGGGGCTGCTGCTTGTTGGCATGCATCTGCATAATGCGGCTTATTCTTTCTTTTTTGCCCGTATTTGCATTATATACATAAGAACCGGCTTTTAAAGTGCCCGAATAGACTCTGAAAAATGCCAGCCTGCCCACATAAGGGTCGGTTGCAATTTTAAATGCCAGTGCACTGAAATGATCCTGCGGGTCGGGATGCCTTTCTACTTCTTTTTCTGTTTTGGGGTTTATACCCACAATTGCGGGGATGTCCATCGGGCTTGGGAGGAATTCAATAATTGAATTCAGCAACATCTGAACCCCCTTGTTTTTAAAGGCCGAGCCGCACATTACCGGAGTAATGGTCATATTGAGGGTTGATTTTCTGATCACCGCAATCATTTCCTCTTCGGTAATGGAATGGGGGTCATCCATAAATTTCTCCAGTAATTCGTCACTTTCTTCGGCAATGCCTTCAATGAGTTTCATTCGGTATTCGTGAACCGTATCCTCAAGATCTTCGGGAATAGGGATTTCACGGATCGTAACCCCTTTATCGGTATCGTCCCAAACAAAAGCTTTATCCTTTACCAAATCAACTACCCCTTTAAACGTATCTTCCACGCCAATGGGTATTTGAATAGGTACCGGGTTGGCACCGAGGCGGGTTTTTATTTGCTCGACCACGCCGAAAAAATCGGCCCCTGCCCTGTCCATTTTATTGACAAAGCTGATACGGGGCACGTTATATTTGTCGGCCTGACGCCAAACGGTTTCCGATTGGGGTTCAACAGCACCCACAGCACAGAAAAGGGCAACGGCCCCGTCGAGTATCCGTAACGAACGTTCAACCTCCACGGTAAAGTCAACATGGCCGGGGGTGTCAATTATATTGATCTTGTATTTTTTATCAAACAGGTCCCAGTAAACAGTGGTTGCCGCGGAGGTAATGGTAATTCCGCGTTCCTGTTCCTGGATCATCCAGTCCATAGTGGCAGTACCATCGTGAACTTCACCGATTTTGTAGTTCTTTCCGGTATAATACAGGATACGCTCGGTGGTCGTGGTCTTACCGGCATCAATATGAGCCATAATCCCAATATTCCGGGTGTATTCAAGTTTGTTCGCTATTTTGGTCTGTACTGCCATTAATAATGCTATGCCTATATATTATTATTTAAAACCTGAAATGGGAGAAAGCCTTGTTGGCCTCTGCCATTCTGTGTGTATCTTCTTTTTTCTTGAAAGCAGCGCCTTCTTCTTTGTAAGCTGCCAGCACTTCGCCTGCCAGTTTCTGCCCCATGGTTTTTTCATGGCGTTTTCGCGAAAAACCAATGAGGTTTTTCATGCCGATTGACTGTTTCCGTACTGCCGGGATTTCAGCAGGAATCTGGAATGTGGCACCACCGATACGCCGGCTTCTTACTTCCACGGCAGGGGTTACATTGGCAAGCGCTTTCTTCCAAACTTCAATAGGGTTTTCGCTTGTGCGCTGGGCAACGATCTCCATGGCTTCGTAAAAAATACTAAATGCTGTACTTTTCTTTCCGTTCAGCATGACGTTGTTCACGAATTTGGTCACCAAAACATCATTGAATTTCGGATCGGGAAGAATGATACGTTTTTTCGGTCTGGCTTTTCTCATTTTATTTAAAACTTATACTGTTCAAATTCGTTTATTTTTTGGGACGTTTAGTTCCGTATTTTGACCTGCGCTGTGTACGGCCTTCAACACCTGAAGTATCCAAAGCACCCCGGATGATATGATATCTTACACCGGGAAGGTCTTTCACACGTCCGCCACGGATCATCACGATGGAGTGTTCCTGAAGGTTGTGCCCTTCACCGGGAATGTAAGCATTCACCTCTTTGTGGTTGGTCAGCCTTACCCTGGCCACTTTACGCATGGCTGAGTTCGGTTTCTTGGGTGTGGTGGTATAAACCCTCACACAAACACCACGGCGCTGCGGGCAGGCATCAAGGGCCGGTGATTTGCTTTTGTCAACCAGCTTCTTGCGTCCTTTTCTTACTAACTGTTGTATCGTCGGCATATTAATTTTATTTTGTTCTACAGCCTCCAAATTTTTGAGGCGCAAAAGTATAAATTATTCACTATGAACTTTAACCCGGGTTGTAAATTTGAAGGAAACTGATTGCAGGCAGGATATATTCTTTTGTTTTTAAACAACATAACCCCTGAAAACTGACCGGAATCATGCAAGAACCTATATCGTTTTACCTTGTCAGGTCCCCTTAACTACAACTGTTTCAGCAGTTTTAATACTACCCTGCCAAAACGGGCTGCAAAGGTAAAAACATTTTTCTGAAAACCAAGTTGAAAAATGAAAATATTTTACGTGCCATTTCGAACCATATGGGCAAGTATGTGGGAAGGCAGTGAGAAATCCCCCCGGCATCACCCTGTCATTTCGACGAACGCAGAGAGGAGAAATACCCCCGGCACAGGGGTCTTTTCCGGGGGATATCTCACGCTCCTTCGTCGCATTTCGATATGACAGCCGTTTACTTTTGGCAGTAACGATTTCACAACCAGATGTAATAAGTGTCAATCAATCTGCCTTATCATCAAAATTATAAAACAGTGCATAGCGGTAAGGGTTCCCTTCCCTCATTTCTATTTTGATATCTGAAATGAGGAAATCTCCATGGCCGGGGTTCCAGATAAATGCTTTAAAATCTACACCTTTAATATTCATTTTGTTTTTCAGCGCATCCTGCAGATTGACGGTAGCATACACATCCTGCCATTTTCCCGGTACCAGGCCAAAGCTGTTAAAATCCACCCCTTTCCACGAAACCCTTTTGCCGTTTTTGTCAACCTGAACAACCAGCAATGCCGAACAAGAATCCGTCAGGGGTTTTATGCGTACCGAAACATCAAAAAATTTATAAATGTTACCCGTAAAATCGCTAACGGGAAATTTGATGGAAGGGCCGTATTTTTCATCGGGCCACTGATGATAATAAGCAAAACGCCCGGCAGTATCAGTTAAAACATGGCTTGCCTTAAACCGACAGGGACCTTTGACTGTTTTAAAATCGGTAAACGCCACTTCAACCGGTTTGATGGCTTTCAACGAATCACTGGCCTTATTTGAATACGTGTATTGTTCAAAAGTAAATCCCCTGTCATATCCCGTTAAATAAGGGAAATGCTTTTTTACGAGTTGAAAATAATCTATATCCAGTCCGCAGGTGATCACCCGGTGTTGCTTAACACTGCCCATCACCGAATCGAACTGTAACGTACTCAAACCTTTGTTCCTCAGGGTAACATGAGGGACTTTCCGGTGAAATTTCCTGAAATAGTATTCATTATAATAAGGTATATAGTCATCCACCATTAAAACATCACCGGGATATTTGTCGTTTAGTGCCAGGGCGCTTTTTACAATATGCTCAAAGGGCTGTTTGTAAAGCACCTTATAATGTTCCCTTTTAATGACAAGTGTCAGTGTATTGACAACAAGGATGAGCGCAACGGCAATGGCCACATATTGCGGTTTGGGCCTGCCGATGTATGAAAACAATAACATAAACAGATAAGGGGTCGTGAATATCAGCAGGGAATATTGGAGTACCGGAGCAATAATTACCGAATAGGCAAACCCGATAATGACGGGCAATAAAAACCAAATCAACATGAACAGGCGGATTTTTTTTGTTCCGGCAGCAGCGGGATTTCTTTTGGAAGCAAAAAACAAAAAGAAAAAAACCAACACCAGTACACCGGTTGTCCAGAAGGAAAAATGCATCAGCCAATCCATAAACTGAAACAAAAACCACGGTGAAGGTTTGGCCAGCCACCCCCCTATTCCGCCCAGTTGCAACTGGCTGAAAAATATGGGCAGATGCGGTATATAAAGTACGAATATGGCTATCCCGGCCAGCAGGTATGCTGTTCTCTTTTCTTTTTTTACAAACCACAACCCCGAGAACCCCACAATGGCAGCAAACAACAAACTGAAATGATGGTTGTAACTTGACATGGCGGCAAACAGGACAAACAAAACCAGATCGGTGATTTTATATCCCTTTAAAAAATACCGGCTCCAGAAATACACCATCACCAGGGTCAGGAAAAGGCCGCTGGCATAAGGGCGGGCAATCTGGCTGTACAATACAAACAACTGAAGGCTGGCTACATAAGCAGCAGTCAGAATGCCGGCGGTGGAGTTAAACCATAATTTGGCAACTGTATAAGTCAGCCACACCGAGGCAAGCCCGGCCAGGACAAAGGGTAGCTTTATGATCCACTCCGCCTCACCGAACCATTGGATCCAGTAATATAAAAACACCTGCACACCGGCCGGATGGGCATCCACCTGCACACCGTATTTTATCAAATCATGAAAATTACCATAAACCGTGCGGCTCATGGCGCTGAGTTCGTCCCACATGAAAGGCAGGTGCTTATAATCCCAAAAACGCAACAGGGCAGCCACAACCATGACCAGAATGAGTAAGGAACAAAGTATCCGGTTTGTTTTGTTTATATCCATCGGGAAAGCAAAAGTAAAAAAATAGAAGCCCGGCCATGAACTATAATCGTTGGCATGAACTATCAAAGGTTACGGTTTGTTACTATTCTAATTGATCTTGTCCGTTGATATACAATTTTTTTAAAATCCGGGACGGGAATAACCTACACTTTCGCATAGGTATAAACTTATCATTCACCCATCTTGTTATGAGTAAACTATCTGTTTATTTTTAAACCATCTTTAAAACAACCTTAACTCAGCCTGAATTACCCTGACGATGATATATGGTTTACGCTTATATAAAATGGATGAATATGTGATGACATCCCTGAAAACGCCTATCCCCGTAGAGAGAGAGAAAGAAACTTGTCAGAAATAAACAAACCGATAACTTTTTTGATCATCTTTGTCAAAAGCTTTTGGTTAATGGCAGTCACCCACCTTAAGGTTAGTGTTTAATAATAATCTTTTCTAATTATTACTTTTAAATATTAACCTTAAATTTATTGAATTATGAAAAAGCTATTTTTACTTTTATTTACAATCGCAACCTGTCAGTTGACCTTTGCCCAGGACAGTACTACAATCCTGAACAACATTGGTGATTCCTATTTTATTGATCAATACAACTCGGGGGATTCATTAGCAACTACAGCCATAGAAAATTCAAATGCAGTTCAAAATATCTGGCTTCCGGATGACTCAAGCGGAGCTATTCCAACAGATATTTATTATGTGGGGGGCGTTAATAAGATATATGTGTACGGCAAAAGGAATATTATCGTTATTGATGCTTCGACTAATGAGAAATTGGCAAGAATCCCGGTTTCCGGTTTCAGCCAGTATTATCCCACTATTGAGAACACGCAATATTTAAATTATAATCATTTTGCTTATAACCCGAAAAACGGGTTGTTATATTGTATTTTAGAGGATGCATCTGTTATTGCAATTAACACCACCAATGATTCCTGGCAGGTTGTTATTCCGACTCTACTAGTTTGTGGCAATAATGAATATTATAATTACTTTATTAAATATGATGAACGGTTGAACCGAATATATTTTGTTGTGAGTTCTTCCGCTACAAACGAGTTGTTTGTTTACCGGACATCTGACTATAGCTCGGTAGGCGACATAGCATTTGTTGATCCACCGGAAAACATAAGGGGTTTGGAAATAAACAAATACGAAAATGAATTTTATCTGAGCATTAATAAGCGTTTTGTCAGATATACTTATGACCCTGATGACATTATTAGTGAAACTACAGTTACCAAAACAACTATTGGTTCGTATAATCAGGAAAATAAAGCAGGAAATATGCTTTATGTTTATAATGAAGAAAACAACCTTAACAAACTTTTTTGTTTTCCAAACAGATATAATTCTTCAGGAACATCCAACTACTATATACTTGATATTGATGACAAAACGCACAGGCTTTACTATGGCGGTGGCGGACATTCATGTATCAACACATTCCAGTTAAGCACTTTCTATCAAATCGCTCTGCGTTATCCCTATACCTGGCTTTCGGTACCAAGGCACTTACGTACCACATCACCACAGCTAACACCCACAAGCACCGTGTTCGCACAGGAAAATATTACGAATGGATATAACCATCTGCAATTGGCCTTTAATAAAATTAATGCAGAATCCGGACCCCCTTATCCGAATGGCCTTGTTTACGCTACATGGGACGCAAGCAATCCACAATGGCAATATTCTGATAACCTCATGGAAAATGTTCACAGTGCCAGGGGCTATAAACTTGAGATTCATCAGAGCAATCCCCCACAAGGTTTGCCGGATTTTTTTTATATGAAAGGTACGGTGCAGGACCCTTTTACCAAAATGGACCTTTATTGTCATGAAGACAACTGGATCGGCTATTTCCTTTATGAAGAACAAAATGTGTTTGACGCACTGGCCGACATCGAACCCGATATTTACCACATCATGGCCCAGGATTTTGTTTGCTACCGTTACCATTATCCCATATCGGAAGATTGTAACTCAAAATCAACCAACGATTATCCACCCGGAACCTGGATTTGCGACAACACGCCCAATATTAAGTTCGGCGATATGATCATCGTAAAACCCGACAGGGATATCAGCAATTTCCAGTGGAACTTTGCAGGCAACCCGCCCAGCACCTTTAACAGGCCCGATGTGGTTTATTATTCTTTTGATGAAAAAGCTTCTTATTCCACTTTCGTTATGGAACTGGATACTACCACGGATAACCCGCAGGAAATCGGCGCTTTTGTTAACGATACCTGTGTGGGGGCCTGCAGCGTGGTGGAACAGGATTCAGTAGTTGTTCTTAAAGCCTACCTTAGTCAACAGCCCGGCGACAGTGTTGTTTTTGAAGAACACTATGTGTCAAAATCAACAAACAATTACCGGATAAGTGACTATTATGTACTGAACCCCGATAACAAGATAAAAGAAAAACGGGTGATCAAAACGGGGGAAGATCGCGACATTTTCATTATTTCTTTTGGAAACAGCAATAAAAAAGAGCAGAACAGTCTGGCGGATTTAACCCTGAACATTTTTCCAAACCCTGCTTCAGGTGCGGTAACAATAGAATACATTACCGAAAGGGAAGGAACGGTAAAAATTGTGATTTTTAACAGTATGGGGAAAATGGTTAAATCTTTTTCAATCAGGCAACAAAATAAAGGGTCACATACCATGAAATGGAATGTAACCGGGGAAAACGGGAAGAAGTTAAAATCAGGCTTATACCTGGTCAGTCTTTCGTTTCAAGACCAAACAGTCAGTAAAAAAATTGTTTTAAATAATTAAACAGGAAGCCATCAGGGGCATGACGGGATTAATATCCGTCATGCTCTTCTCCTGTTTTCCGCACTTTTTTGCAACACCCACTTAACATATTGATAATCAATACTAATTTTTTATCTTTGGGTGTTGCAAACCATGGCTTATGTTTATTAGAGAACTGAAGAATCGTTCTGGAAGTATTAGTATTCAGATTATTAGCAAAGTAAAAGGGCGATATAAAGTGGTAAAGACAATGGGTTCTGCCACTATGTTGCAGGAAATTGAAATCCTAAAACAACTGGCCCGTCAAGAGATCAAAAACATAGAAGAAAAGAACCAACTTGCCTTATTTGAAAGTAAGAGCGACAAACTTGTCGAACAAGTTTTTGAGACATTGCAAAACTCAAGCATACGTACCGTAGGGCCCGAACTTATCTTTGGCAGGATTTTCGACCATATCGGTTTTAACCAGGTCCGAGAAGAGATGTTCCGCCATTTGGTGATAGCCCGCCTGGCTTATCCACTGAGCAAGTTAAAAACGGCAGAATATTTATACCGGTACCAAGGCATATCATTGGATATAGATGCCATTTACCGTTTTCTGGACAAGCTGAACAGCAAGCTAAAGCCACAAGTTGAACAAATAGCCTTTGAGCACACAAAGCGGGTGCTTCAAGGGAAAATAAGTGTAGTGTTTTACGATATGACCACCCTTTATTTTGAGGCCAGTGATGAAGATGATTTGCGCAAGACAGGGTTTTCAAAAGATGGGAAGCACCAAAACCCACAAATATTTTTAGGGCTACTGGTAGCCTTAGGCGGTTATGCCATTGGCTACGATATTTATGAAGGCAATACATACGAGGGGCACACATTAATTCCTTTTATTGAAAAAATTAGCAAGAAGTTCAACTTGGACAAACCAGTTATTATTGCCGATTCGGGACTGTTGTCCAAAGCAAACATTGCAGCGCTGGAAGAAAAAGGTTACGAATACATTTTGGGCGCCAGGATAAAAAACGAACCAGAAGATATAAAGTCCAAAATCCTGGCACAACAATACGCTGACGGGACCACAATCAGTATTGAAAAACCGGGAGGCAAACGACTTATTGTAAGCTATTCCGGAAAAAGGGCGGCAAAGGATGCTTATAACCGGCAACGGGGGTTAAAACGCCTGGAAAAGAGGATAAGGACAGGCAAACTCACCAAATCAAACATCAACAACAGGGGATACAACAAATACCTGAAATTAGAGGGTGAAGTATCCGTAGAAATAGACTACGACAAATTTGACAGGGACAAACAATGGGATGGCCTTAAAGGGTATGTTACCAACACGCAGTTAGGCGGCAAACAGGTAATAGAGAATTACCAAAACCTGTGGCATATTGAAAAAGCATTTCGGATGTCCAAGACCGATTTAAGGATACGCCCCATATACCACCATCTCAGAAAAAGGATTGAGGCACACATTTGTATCAGTTTTGCGGCTTATGCCGTTTACAAAGAATTGGAAAGGGTGCTTTATCTGGAAAAATCCCCGTTGTCATTAAAAAAAAGCAGCAGAGATAACCCACAATGTTTACCAGGTAACATACCAACTTCCCGATTCAAAACTTATCAAAAACAGGCTTCTGAAAATGGATGACCAACAGCAGGAGCTCTACCAAATTATCCAAAAACGATTTTAGGGTGTTGCAACGCTGAAAACAAGAGAAAGGGCTGCTCCACCAGAATGATAACTTGCTTACATTTGTATAACCCTTAAATCCGCAAGATAGTTATTAACAAAACCGGCAAATAACTGTGCAAAAGTTCTTTACACAGTATTTGACCGGTAAATCTCATCACCTATTTTAGTGCTGTTAAATAAACTAACGGTGATAA
>CAJVWU010000042.1 GCA_913009755.1 uncultured Bacteroidia bacterium | reverse complement strand
TGTCTTCTAAAATCTTCGTAACTTGCTCCTGTGTAAAGTGTATTCTTTTCATATGCTAAATATTTTAAAGTTTTATCAACTCCAAATTTAGTTAAGATGCACTTTACACACTTTTTGGGATAGTATCGAAGATTTCGGGGGAGGTATTCGGGCTGAATGTCAGCAACCGGTTTGGACTGGCAAAAAAACACGGTGTTGGCGTATTTTTGGAAATCTCCTATTTGTATTGTATTTTGAACAGTTGGTATGTGGAAGATGTTATGGCAAGTAATACTGATCACTTAAATATTTCAAGAATTGAAATAGGGATCGGTTTGACCTGGATGAAATAAAAGCTGAAAAAGTCAGATGATTTTACTACAAACATTTGTGATATTACTTTTCCGGCAATGAATTGCCAACTGCATATTGCAATGTTTTATTAAAATTTCGCACAGCTAAAGCACAGGAGTACAGAAGGAAGCATAAAGCCCCTACCTCCCTTCCAAAAACGCCATTAACTTATCCGTCAGCTTTTCGGAAGCAAGGCTCATGGCTTTTTTTCCGGCTTTCTTTGAGTTACCGCCCGCCCCTTTCACCTGTTCAACGGAGGTTTTAAATATTTCATCGCCGGTGGCGGCATCAACAACCGAGAGTGTGGCGTCCACGTAAGAATAATAGATGCCCTGGTAACCGCTGCCTGTTGTGGTGGCGGCTTTTATGAATATAACATAATCGGCATCCGGTTTTCCGTTTACAAAATGATACCCTTTATCCACCAGCCGGTTTTTAATTGCCGGTTCAATGGTTTTGATGTCAACCGGCCTTCTGTCAATGCTCTCATCGCTTTTTACATAATAGGTTTGCGGATTGAGTTGTATGGTAAAAACAGCGGGGGTAACCGGATTATTTTTTACGGCTGTTAAATAAAAAGCCGAATTGGTATCAATGTCTGCATAAACAGCCAGATCAATTTGTGCCAGGATTTCCGTTTTGCCTTCGGGCAAATGAACCGGGGGAAAATAAGCGCTGACCACACCATTGCTGTTACTGATGCCGCGGGTTATGGCTTTCCCGTTGCCGGTACTGAAAACCAAAGGAACATTCTCCATAGGAACAGTCATGCCGTTTCTTTCCATCAATACCCTGACCTCCATAGGCTTTTCGGATTGCCTGCCGATTTTCACATTGTCGGGTGCCCCGATGGCCTGCAGCTTAACATTTTTCAGCTTTTGTATCTTTTCAACCTGGACGGGCACATAGTTTATCTTTTCCGCTTTTAGCCAGGAAACCGGAATGGCCCCTTCGGCAGCCGCATCGAGTTTATTGTTTTTTAATGCCTGCACGTGGATACGCAACTGATCTCCTTCAACCCAGTAATTTCCTTTCACTTTCACAACATTGCCCCCTGCATTTGAACGCTCCTGAATTTTATAATTCCCGGTTTTTACCAGTGCATTCCTGATTTCGGTATTCCATTTGTCGGAAAAATCACTGGCGAGACCTGTATTTTCATAAGTGCAGGGTTCAACATCCAGGGGAATCTCCGGCTTGCCCAGTTGAATGAACAGGCCATAAGCAATGAAGTAGGCCGTTTCGCTCATGTTGAGTTCCTTTGATTGCTGAAGGCGCGAAATTTCTTTGTTCAGTTCAATTTTTGCATCGCGGATTTTTTTCAGGTCATCCGAAACGAATTGTTCCCGGTTGACAGCCAACAGCAACCATTGGGCCTGTTCGGCTTCCGCGAGAAGGGGCATCCCTTCATAAAAACTTTTCAGTGCATTTTGTTTATCGTCCAAAGCCAGGTATTCCCGGCCTTCCGCAAGCTTTTGCTTTATCTTTTCAAGGTTTGAAGTGATCAGTTTCCGGTTGTACCAGGCCAGTTCTTTTTTACTGACATAAGCAAAAGCATAAACGTCGTTCTTTTTCCTGTCATAGTAACGTTCCGCCTTTAACCCCGTGATTGTGGCACTTGAAAACGAAACACTTTTCGACCGGAACTCTTCACCTGATTTTCCGTTTACATTACTTAATGTCAATGAATTATTGGTTTCGATGCTTACCTGGATTGACTGTATTACTTTGCTTTTAGCCATTTCCTCGTACTTGTCCATCAATTTTCCGGGGTCTTCATTATCGGTATTGTGTGCCGAAACAAACCCGGTCAGGTAGTCGGATTGGGGATACATGGAATTCCTTTTGGCATAGTCAACCCAGGCAGGCTGCTGGGCCATGATGCCTGCCGGGAAAATCAACATTAAAATGAGGGTTACTATCGGGGTCTTGCGTTTTTTCATTTGCTTGAAATTTTCTAAATACCTGACATTTAACCTATTCGGTTTTGTCACGATTTTTGCTTCCTGCGGGCAAAAATCCCGCCAAAACCTACCTATTATTTTTATTTTGTACCCCGCATTCCGCTTCGCTCCAAACGGGGCTATTCACATATAACCCCTACGGGGTTTTAATCATTTTTCGGTGTGTCACATTTATTTGTCATAAATGTTTCATTTGTTTGATTTTTAAGAAAACAGACGGTTAATCCGTTTGTTTTGTGTTTCATGTTATTTCACGTTTGATTTCGGGACATATCCGGTTTTTGAACCCCTGAGTTGTATTTCAATAAATTTCCCTTCCTGTCCGAGGACTTTAAACTCAAGCCCGCCCGGTACTTTGGCTACAACTTCAGAAGATTTGTCAGGCAATGAATATACGGCAACACGGTCGGCACTGCTGCCTTTTATTTTCACCCTTTCGGCCAGGGCATTACCCCCGCCGGTAAATGAATAGGGTTGTACCGGACGGCCGATATCTTCCAGATAACCGGCCAGCGCAATGCCGGCTTTGGCTCTTTCGGCAGCTTTCTGGTACAGTCCGTTGCTATAATCCAGATCATAAGCAATGCCATAATATTCGGCCGCTTCTTCGTAGGCTCCCACCATTTCATACAGAACACCGAGGTTATAGGCCGCTTTCGGATTATAGGAATCGGCTTCATACATGGCATACACAATTGGAAAGGCATGATCCAGGTCGCCCTTCTTTAAAAAGTTCATGGCTTCTTTGGCCTTATCCTTAAGCTCTTTGATCTTAACTTTTTCCATGTTAAAGACCATGTGCTCATAACCGGGCGTAAAATAATCCACAAAATCTTTGGCCAGTTGCTTTAAACTGACATCCGCCAACTGATCGGTCGTCATAACTCCGGAAACTTTATCGCCACAACCGCTGTCCTTAAATGATGCGCTTGCTGTTTTTGTCCCCACAATCCGTGCAGTTTTCACCGATATGATCTTCATGGTCCCTTTGGCAGTTACCGTACGCTTGAGGCATCTTCCTGTCAATTCCGAATTCGACCATTCGTCGTTGTGCGAATAACTTGCGTTACCGATGATCAAAACGTCAAGTCCCAGCAGCTTACCCACTTCGGCTGCCGAGTTTTCATCAATGGCCCCGGACAGGGAAAGGCGTTGTTCTTTCATTATCTTTTCAAGCTGATCCCGCTCAATCACTTCATAAAAATCGGTGGTAACCCCCTTGACAAAGGTCTTTCCTTCCTTACTTTTGCCTATGCCGTAAAAGCTCCCTTTTTTATTATATATCCCCCGGTGCTGATTCAGCAGGTCGGCAACAATGTAATTAGTCAGTATAACATCTTTGCGCCGGTTTGTTGAACACTCAAATTTAAGAACCCCGATCTTTTTCACATCATAAAAAGGTTTTTCAGGGGCTTTCAGGATAAAAGTCTTTACTTTTTGTGCTTTTAAACCCGGGAGGAAAATCAATCCGAAAAACAGTAATAATAATGGTTTTTTGAATTTCATATTAAATAAATTGGTTTGGTTTTTGATTTAATCAGATAAAAATATTCCTTTTTTTGTTTTAATGAGCAGTTTCCAAATAGTTTGGAGTATGTCTAAATAAAAAGTGATAAAATTTATACTTTAAGCACCTTTTTTTTTCTGAACAAAACTGCTTTTTTAATTTTTCTTGTCACAGAACCATCTGTTTGCTGAAGTTTGCCAATTGCATGTTTTGCTTTCCGGAACTTACCTGTTTCACGATATATTTCAGCCAGTATGATCAGGTCGTCTTCATTTTCAGTATCCAAAAGCAATATTAATTGGGATAGATTTTCGGTGAAAATATTTTTAAGGTTTTTAAACAAGATATTTTGTTCCCTTTTATTTTGAATATATTTCCGGAAAATATGAAATTTTGCTTTTGTACGCAGCATGTTTTTTAATGAAAAGGGATCTCTGACCAAATCGTTGATTGCCCACCACAATCGTACCCGCAAATAATATTTCCGCTCATTGGTATTGGCAAAACCTTCTTTCAGCAATTTATTGTAATATTTTATTTTGCCTTCCGGCTGGTTTTCACCCCTCAGCAAGGGCAAATCGTAAATATCCAATGCATCTTCCAGTGAATTAATTTCCTGAAAATCCGGTTCACGGTCAATAACGGCATCTTCAAACCAAAATGGCCTGTTGCATGATGAACATACTTTTATGGCCTTGCCGGTTTGTAAATAAGGTTGCGTAACCGATTTACCATCAGAATATAAGGTTGAACCACGAATTGTAAAGGAAGACAATTCATAATCAGACATGAGATGATAACAATAGGGGCATTTTAAGACAATTTGCTGAAAAGTAGTCATTTCTGTTTAGAATAATTTAAAATAACGAATATATTGATTTTTGATTTACAATATTCTTATTTTTGATAATTAACTTAATGAAAAGAAAATAGCCATGAAAAAACTTACTTATTTTTTAATTTTTGCACTGACCGTTTTGGTTGCCGGCATCACCTTTGCCCAGAGTGAAAAAGAGATCAAAAAAGATATCAAACAAAAAGCGTTGAAAGAAGCACGCAAAGAAGCCAAAAAACTAAAAAAGGAAGGATTCACTGTCGCCCCGGGCCAGTTGCCAATGGACAAGCAAATAGAAAATACCTGGATAAAAAGGTATGAAATGACCGACGATGGGAATCCTTTGTATTTTGTTGCTGACGCACGTGCTGTGGGCGAAACACACTCCACAGCCAAAATGCAGGCTTATGAAGTGGCCAAAATCAATATTGCAGAACAAATCGGTTCAAAAGTTGCCGGCTTGATCAAAACAAACCTGGCCAATGCACAATTGAATTCGGAAGACGCTGCCTCAATAACCAAAACAGTCGCCAGTTTCCAATCCAAAGTCAAAGCGGACATAGGCAATATGTTAACCCTGTTTGAAGCGTCAAAAAACATTGACAAAAACACAGAAGTGTATGTAACGCTGGGATATAGTTTTAATGCTGCCATGAAACTGGCAAAAGAAAAACTTAGAAAGGAGCTGGAAGCCGAGGGAAAAGTAAATGCCAAAGAATTAGACAATATCCTTGACTTTTAATTTACGGGAAACCCCGTTAATTCCGGCTACCGTCATGAGCAAGTTGCCCGTCATTATTTTATCTGTTTTTTTATTCTTAACCTTAATGGTTAAAGGACAAACCTTTGAGGATTTTGAAAAACAGGTTGATGAGGAGTATGCGGAATTTGAAAAAAAAACAGACCGGCTGTTTAATGAATATGTTCAAAAAATTGACGTTGAGTTTGCCGGTTATCTGGCTTCTAACTTCAAAGAGTATGATTTAAAACGGGCTGATGAAAAAGAAATCGGGCCGAAGCCGGTCAAAGTTCCACGATACACGGAAATCCCCGAAAAGACACCGGAAGAAATCCAAATTTCCGGAAGGGCTGAAACCCTGACAGAAAACAAGATTGTTTTACCGTTGGTGAAAAAATCGGAGCCGGTTCATTTTAAAACCCGCAACATTTCCTTTGATTTCTTCGGTTCTGAAATATCCATTGACTGTGATGTTCGGATTTTTGCCCCTGCCGGACAAATCAACTCATCCGAAGACATTGCCGCATACTGGGAAAAGATGAGCAACACCTATTATAATAGCCTGCTGGGGCATTTGGACATCTACCGGCAAAATCAGAACCTCAATGACTGGGCCTACTATCAACTGATCAAAGTATTTACAAAAAAGTCTTATCCCGGTGACCAGAATATGCAAAACCTGCTTACCTGGTATTTGCTTACTCGTGCAGGATACAAAAACAGGATCGCTTTTGACAGCACACAGACTTTTATGCTGTTGTCTTCGGTGTATCCTCTGTCAGGAAGTTATATCCGGCTGAACAATATCAATTATTATCTGCCCGGCAAAGACCTTGGCAAGGCCAAAACGTATGAAAAGGATTTCCCCCAGGCAGACAAAATACTGGATATGAGTTTATCAAAACCCATGAACCTCGCAGAAAAAAAAGCTGACAGGCGTTTTCATTTTAAATATGCCGGCGAAGATTATGAGGTTACCTTAAGTTACAATAAAAACTTAATGGACTTTTACAACACCGTTCCGTTGGCTGACCTGAGCCTTTATTTCAACAGTGTACCCGGCCCGGAAACCAAAAATTCGGTTTTAAATGCTTTCCGTCCACTTGTTGAAGGGAAGCCAAAAACGGAAGCGGCAAACATTTTGCTCAGTTTTGTACAACAGGCCTTTGATTACAAAACCGATCAGGATGCTTACGGTAAGGAAAAATATATGTTTGCAGACGAATTGCTTTACTATCCTTATGCCGACTGTGAAGACCGTTCCGTATTGTATGCCTATCTGGTAAAAACATTGCTCCATCTTGAAGTGACTGGGCTTACTTTTCCCGGCCATGTGGCAACGGCAGTTCATTTTGTTAAAAACCCGCCGGGAGAATATATCCGCTACCATCAAAAGGACTATGTGATTGCAGATCCTACTTTTACGGGTGCGCCTATTGGCATCCTCATGCCCGGCATCAATAAGTCGGATGCTGAAATTGTTGAAGTAAAACAGAATGTAATCAACCGGAACAAAGCGGGTGAGATATGGGATATTGTCCGCAAATACGGCGGCTACCGGGGCGATGTTTTACAGGATGTGGTGTTTGCCCCGTCAGGCAATGCCTATGTGTGCGGTTATTTTGTAAAAGAGGCAAATTTCAGGCAGCATCACCTGGTTTCTGATTATGACGGGCGCGACATGTTCATTGCCAGGTTTGACCCCGACCTCAATCCGGTGTGGGTGAAAACAGCCACAGGGCCGGGCAATGACATGGCTTACAGCCTGGCCCTCGACCCCAAAGGTATTCTTTATGTTTACGGCAGTGTTGAACAAAAACTGGATTTTGACGGACAGACCATTGAAGCCACCGGAGCCCCTGATGTTTTTGTTGCCCGTTATGCGCCAAACGGTGATGTCCGCTGGGTTGCCAAAGCAGGCATTGACAAGGTTGACCATTCGGCCAATTTTATGTTTTCTGCCGTTTTCAACCCCGGCGGCCAAAAAATCAATGCCCGGCTTTACAATGAAACAAAAGATTTTGATTTTTACGGATTAAACCTTGACGGCAACGGAAATGCCGTGATCACCGGGTCGTTTTATGCCACAACGGGACTGAACACTACGGATTTTGAAAGCTATAATTTCGGCAGCAGTTTCAACATACCCAAAGCATTGTATGATACCAATTACCGCCTCCAATCAAAATTAAACTTCGAACGCACCATTGCCGGCCTGTTTGCCGCCCTTCGTCTTATCCGGTTCAACAGTTTTGAACTGACTGGTCCTGTTTTGCAAGAAACCATTGAAGAACACAATAAACCGTTCATTGATCAGGCAGAAGCGTTTTATAAAAACATGGGTAAAATGAAATTTATGATCAACAAAACCGGAATCGTGGTCATCAATACTGAACATAGTGAACCCATTGAGTTTGGATTTATCCGTATACTCAACAATGCCCGGATCAAGGTCATTAATTACGATAATGGCAATGCAAAGGTTGACGTTTTGTCAGGAATTGAAATTGCCGACCCATCAGGCGAGACCCAATTTGACATGAACAGTATTTCATTATCAAAAGAAAAAGGCGACCTGTTGCTGGATTATGATGATGACCATACCAAAATCAAATTAAACCTCAGAACGGAAATATTGCAAATGAAATAGCCTGGGTATATACCTGCCGCATGAAAAACGACGCTCAATATCTGCCGGACAAAAACCGCATCAGCCCGCGGATTTTTCTGCTATTAGGTGTTGTGTTGATCTTGACCTTGTTTGGCAATAACCTGTTCCCTCAAAATGAGAAAGAAACCATTTCGGTTTCCGAATTGATCCGCAGGATGCAGGCTGACAGCAAAACGATTGAGATCAGCAATGTTACGGTTGAATTCAGGAACGCGGATAAAAAATTTGCAAAAAACAAGATCTTTTCCTGGATATTTACCATCAAACCGGGTTCGTCAGGCCCTAAAAAGGTTTATTTCTACGACTGTAATTTCAACACAGGCAAAAAAGCCCCGCTGATTTTTGAGGGCTGGAATTTCAAAAAAATGAACATGACGGGATGTACCCTTCAGGCCAATCTTTCTTTTAAAGATTGTAAACAGACGGGCCGGTATCCGATGCTGTTTGAAAACAATACTTTTCACGATAATCTGCAATTTGAAGGAAAAGATTCACTGGCTTCCATTCAGTTCCTTAATTGCCGTTTTGAAAAACAGTTGCTGATGGAAACCAATCCGGGTGAGTTTGAAATGGACAACTGTGTATTTGATGCCGACACTGTGAAATTCGGCGGAAGCATTGATGGAAAGACCCTGTTTCAATTGAGCTTCAACGGCCAAAAAGCAGATGAAATCAATATTTCAAACACCATCTTCAGGAACAACGGTCTAAAGAATGTTTATTCCGTAGATTTTGACGGAGCAGAAGTGGATAAGATCACGATGCTGAATGATCAAATGGTTGCGCTGGATTTTACTGAACTCGTTGTGGGCAAAGCCATCCTTATTGATTCTCTTTCTGTTTCAAAGTATATAGGTGTTCAAAATCTTGATTTTCCCGAATCCAACACCAACATCCCCTGGTATAATTTCGGGGGGGAGAAACTGGCGATTTTCCAACTTGCCGAATCGGGACAAATAATCCCATACCAGGCCAAGACAAAAAAACAGTTGATGAACACACTGCTTTACAACGATTTGCTTAGCGCCTACAACAAACTCAACGCCATTTATCACAGCCGGGGTGACATTACTTCTGCCAACCGGTCGTATGTTGAAATCAAAACCATCGAAACACGGAGGCAAAAATATTTGCTGGAAGATCATTGGGACCTGAATGTTTTTATCAACTACAAGCTCAATGTGTTCTTGAGCTTTTTTTCCGACTATGCAACCAACCCGGGCAAATCGTTGATCCAATCGCTATGGATACTGCTCATTTTTACCCTATTATATGCGCTGACCTATTCGGGGTGGGACGGAATGAATTACGCATATTACCTGCATCAGTACCGACTGTTTGCAAAATATGTGAAAAAAGACAAAGATGTGGATAAAATTTACAAGCACGCATCAAACCCACACCGGGCCCTGATGAAACAAGTCAGGAAAAAATACATTAAAGCAGGAAAAAAAGTGCCGAAAACCCTTCGCCTGTTTGGGAAAGCACTTCACTTTCTGGGGAGGTTCCGCTTCGAAATGATGCCGGATTTAATCCGCTTGTTCAATTTTCAACCCAAAGCCTGGTCTTTATTAACTGTTTTCGAAAAAATTTATTCAGGTATATTAATTGCGCTGATCATCATCAGTTTTGTGATTTATATCCTTGTCGTAAAATTCATCAATTCCTTCATCCTCAGCCTGAATAGTTTTGTGGTTATCGGATTTGGAACGCTTCCCGAAAAGGGTCTGGCCATGTACCTTTCTATCATCGAAGGGATCATCGGCTGGTTTTTGCTGATGATATTTACCATCACGCTGTTGAGCCAGGTATTGCAAAATGTGTAAAAAATGTTTGTTTGAGATTATCCTGTTATGAATCACAAGTTAAAGTAACGAACGGTTAAATGGATACAACAACTGCCACCGGTACTTTTTTTCAAAACGGATGGGGCATTTACCTCGTTTCATTCCTGATATTGGTTGTTTTGTATTTTGTCCAGAAATATGCTTACCTGATTGACAGAAAATTGAATCAACTGGCAATGAAGGGTTCAACCTGGCAAGGGAAACCCTGGCCGTTGTTTTTGGGGATTCTGCTTGGGATGTTTACCCTGCTTTACAATGTTTTTTCGCCCGACGACATGCGAATAAATCCTGCAAACTGGCGCTGGCCGGAATGGGGATTGGTAATGGGCATTCTGATTTTATTGATCGTTCTGGCAGTTGAAAGTTTTTCTCATTTCGGCAGGCAATTCGCCCTGATCCGGATTCTGATTCTCGGGATTTTGTCTGTGAGCTTTTACTTTGCAGGGTTGTACGCCGGATTGCTCATTGTTTTACTGCTGGCTTTTTTGATACTGATCTATTTTTTCAGGTTCTGGTACAAACGATTGGTAATAAAGTAAAATGTTCAGGTTTCGCACGAAACAACAACAAAACCCCGGAAGCAACTAAACTCCGGAAAGCGCCCATTTCCAGGCCGGGACTACTTCCATGTTTCTTCCCTCTACAGGAATATTGTCCTTTTCGTTAAACGTAATGACCTTAAGTGTTTTTGCTTTTAGCTTTTAATTGCTTTACCAAGTGCTTTTATTTCCCTTTCGCGGGTCTGGTAATTATCCATGCTAAATGTAACCTGTATCGGTTCCCTGTCGGGAATATAAAAATCAACTTCCGTGTTTTCTTTGCTATAATAAATATCGGTGCCAAAATATTTTCTAAGCCGGTTGTAAACAAATGTTTCCGGAAGCATGGATTCAGGTTCAAAAAAGAAACAGGTTAAGAACACCGGTATCGGAGAAATAGAATTTTTTCCTGGTTTCGCGTTTAACAAATTTAGAATTGAAATTGGTGATGCTGAAAACAAGATAAGCATCTTTCAAATATTCAATATACTATTGAGCCAGGTTAAACCTGAGGCTGAGCCCTCCACTGGTTGTTGCATTGGGAAACTGGGAAGAGACATAAGGGTTGTTGCTGGTCCAGTTGTAATAGGCCCTGATCTGCAAACTTTTACTAAGCATATAATCGGCTGTAAAGTTCAGGTTATATTGCCTTGAACCTGCCGATACCTGGTTGTTGTTGTCATCCGTACGCCGCAGTGTGGTTTTGGTATCCCTGACTCCAAAATCAAGTTTTATGTTGAGGTCACTGTTATAATTCGTACTTTTTCCACTTCCGTTTAGCGAACCGATGGAGAATTTCAGGTTTTTGATGCGGTATCCGAAGCCAAAAACCAATTCCGCTGAATTCATCTCTGTTAACTGGTTGTTGACAAAACTCAGGGCCAGGTTTCGCGACTGTTTGTATTCGATCCGGGTTGTCATGCTGTTCTTCATTGTCACATCCAATCCGATCAACGGGTTAAATTGTTCAATTAACGAAACCACACCCACCTTATATCGTGTAACATAATTCATGCTGTTCACAAAAAACTGATCCGGATGGTTCGGGTCGAAATTCACATTTGTCTGCCAGGAGGTCAAAGTGAGCATGGAACGATAGCCCGAAGTAATGTTGATGGTCCGGAAAACTTTGCCAATTGCCTCAATATTCGTAAGGCCGTTAAAAGTAATCTTCCAGTTGGGAATGGGAATTTTCGGGAATGGGTTTGAGATATTGACCGATCCCGTACCCTGGCCCGAGTATGTTCCCAGGAACGCGTAATACAAAACGTCCTGTGATGCGGGCCCGTATCCAACGGGGAATTCCTGTCCTGTAATGGAGTCAGTAAAATACTCACCCGACCAATTGGGGTTTTGACGGGCAAGGCGGTTGGCCACTTCCTGACGCCCGGCTAAAAATTGTTCAAATACAGGTGACAGGTCATCAGGCCCGGTTTTTGCAAATGATGTTTTGATGATAGGATATGAAATACTGAAACTGCCAATTTCGCGGGGTGTATATTCAATGAAGGCAGCATCGTCAAGACTATACCGGTAATATGACTGGAAATTATCGGTAAACATCCTTTCCCCGTTAAAATCAATTCTTATGGCATTCAGGATGTTGGTATTCACCTTGTAAGACAACGACTCATTTGCTTTTCTCATATAAGCGTTGTTCATTACCGAATCTGTTGTTAACCAGCCGTTTTCCGCAGCATTGTACCTGATATCGGCCTGACTTCCAAAAACAAATCCCCAGCCCGGGGCATTGTTATCCCCAAAATTCACCCCTAAAAACTCGGGTTCAGGTGTAAAACCGGGAAGCATTGTCCCTGCCGTTTTGCTGTAAGTTATATTTGCTTTTTTAATGAACATGAGTATCCTGAGCAGACCCTCGCCAAGTTTTTTGCCGTAATGTTTTTTAGGTTTGGCAGTTGTATCGCTGGCCGCGGGCGGTTTGGGCCGGGAACCCCTTGACCGCGATGTTGAGCGGCTGCGGCTATTGGTTTTGTTAATGGACTTAAAATAGGGAATTTTATTGTACAAACTATTCAGGTCAGCCGAACCGTTTAACTGTTTCTGGCTTGAGTTTTCAATGGTGTTCCCCATTCTTGTCTGTATGGATTTCGGCGCTGCCGCCCACGAATAAAGGCCCGAATAGCTTAGCGCAATGGTTGTCCAGTCAAGTATGGGGATTTTCCTCATGGGCAGGTTATAGGTTACCTTGAAATTTTGGTTGTACCGTTGCTTGGTTCCAAAACTGCCGATCTGACTCCAAATCTGTTTTTTATATTCATCCCATTCGGGGCTTTTTTTGTCTTCTACATAATTCTGGGGTTCGTCAATATAAGTATTCATGCCCGCATTAAACTCAAATTTCAACGAACGGGAAAAATCATATTTCAGGTCAAACTTCCGGTTCCAGTTCCAGACGCGTTCGTAAGTTGGAAAGATGATAATGTCACCCAGGCTTTTATCCCTAAAAAGTTGTTTTTTTATCCTTCGGTCCATATCCGTCCTGAACGAAAACACTTTAGGCAATAAATAAAGATTAAAATCTTTTATAAGGGCCAGATGTTTCGATTTCAACCCTTTTGATTTAGCAAAAGGTTTGTAATTTTTCGGCCTGCCATTCCAGTTATATCCCAATCCCCCTTTCACATCTTTCAGGTTGTTATAAACAAAGTCAATACTCCTGTTTTTTGTAGTGGAATAGGCAAATGACGCATCAAAATTTTCTATATCATACACTTTGGGCTTTTTCTTGGTCTTTGTCCGTTCTTTTCTTAAATTCAATACATTAAAATTTTGTCGCGCCGTATAATCCTCGGTCAGGTTCCTGACCGAGTCCCTGTTTTGTTTATTGGTGTACGAATCAAGTGCATCTTTCAGTTTAATATCGGGGTCAAGCGGGTTAAACTCCGGGGTGATTCGTGTAGAGTTATAATCGTAATGTACGGGTATGCGGATACCGGTCTTTTTCCCAAAGAATTTACCTAAATCCAGGTCGGTAGTAAAAATAAAATCCGTTGTTGACTGCAGTGACAACTGGGTGACTTTTTGTTCCAGGCTACCAAAACGCGGTGAACTATACGATAATCCAAGAGCCAGTTTACCCAGGTCGGACAGCATGGTTTCGACACGGGCCGTACCTGCCCATCCGGGTTTTTTGTCCATATCGGTCAGGCGCAATTCGTCCACCCAGACAATGGCATTGATGGGTTTGGTGTAATCCTCCCCTCCATCAATAGAAGATTTCGGGTTTCGCACGCCGATAAGTATCCCGCTTACGTCACTGATATTGGGACTGCCAAGCACAGTGATTTTTGCCTTTCCCTGATGTTCGATAAAGGGTTTATAAAGCGAAAAAGGGGAATTGGGGTCACGCATGGCCACATTTCTGTCAAACTTAGCTTTGACCAGTTGCCCCAGATCAATTTCCATATTGTTTTCAGCAGGCCAGATGGCTTCTGGATCGGTATAAGGTGTCCCCCACGGGGTGAACTGTACCGGGATCTCATATTCATAATAGTTGTTTGTAAAGTCGGAACCTATGCGGATAAAAACAGTCATATCCCCATACTCATAAGGGTCGGAACCACCAATATCATTATCCGCATTTTTTGCTTCGGCATGAACATACATCTTTAACTTTTTATATTGCCGGAAATCAAAATCAGTAGTTTTATAAACGCCTCTTGCATCGCCATTCAACAAATTGCTGACGATCAAATCGAGCGACTGTTCATTCTGAACAATATAATTTGTGGTACCGAATTGCACTTCGCGCTGGATACCGGGAGGAACAACATAGGGAATGGGATTGCGGTTGGCATTTTCTTCAATATTTACCGTAGTTACCACAAAGTTGGTTTCCGTACTTTCGTCGCCGGTAATATATTCGCCGGGTGAAAGCAATGAGTTGGTATATCTTCTCCATTCGCCCCTTACCAGTTCAAAAGTAGCAAACCGCAATACAACGGGCCCGTTCCAGTCTTTCATAAAAACACGCATAAAGCGGATGGATTGAAAATTGCTGATGTTTCCCACAATTTTCTGTGGGTTTTGTACGGGTATTTTAAACTGATACCAGTTCACATCGGTGATATCCCCGTTGGGCAGCCGTACACCGGTGGCATGACGGACATCAGTGATATAATTTTGCCCAACCTTCAGCTTACCGGGTTCGAGCCTTACTTTGTATTGAAAATAACGTTCCGATTCGCTCAGGGTATTGTCGTTGTTAATATCTTCCACATTAGGCAGGTTGGTGGCTGCCGTAGGGTATGATTCCGGATTTATGGCATCGGTTGGCGAATTACCTTCCGAGTTATTATATTTTAAATAACGGGCCGTAACACTCGAATAAACCGCTTCCTGGTCATAATCACTTCCCATGTAATAGTGGTAATCGTCGCTGGAAGGGTCCTTAACGGCTTTTTGGTAAGCCCCTGAGTTTTGTCCGTATTGCTCTCGGATAATGTTGAGGTATGATTTATTAAAAAAAGTTCCTTCATCATCGTCTCCCAAACCATCATAACCTACGTCCTGATATTTTCGTGAATTACCGGCATTGCTGAAAGATTCGGTCAAAGCCTGAAGTTGCGGCACCCTGCCCCAGGCTGTTGTATCCACATCCTTCACATCGGCCGAAACGGGCAGTCCGTTTTCATAACTTTTCCTGCCGTCACGCAAGATGTCTTCTGATATATCACCCAGATTAATGTACAGATCACCCGAACTGTTGTTGTAAGGTGCTTCGGTAAAAGGGTCCATCATCCAAAATTCAATGTATTCGATGTTTGCCGACTGGAAATCGGTTGACTCGATCTTGCGCATCAAACCTCCCCACCTCGTTTCAGGGTCTTTCAAATTTCCTTCTTTATCAATACCACTGGAATAAGCTGTGGGTTTAACATCATAATTATAAGACCCCTGTAAGGTTGGAAAATAAGCCAGGTTGAATACCCCGATATTAGTTGGTGTTCCGTTAGGGATACTTCTGTTTGGAAAAACTTCGGTTTCAAGTACCTGCCGGGTAGCATTCAATGAAATACTTTCTTTGTTCACATTGCTTGCGCCTACCCCCCCCCGTCGGTCATAAAACAGGGGATCAATGATGTACCAACCCAGCCTGGCGCGGTTGAAGCCAAAAGCCAACGTATCCTGGCTGGCGGTTTCGGGGAACATGTCGGGCTGCAATTGCGGTGTGCTGGACATAAACCAGGAAGCAATGTTTTTGAGGTCAATGCTGGATTTGGCCCCTTCAAAATCATCAATATATGATGTTCCCGATTGTCCGACCGCTTTTGAATGCCCCGGAAAGAACTGGGCAAATTCCCCGTCAAAATTAATCGTTGATGCCTTGTTGGATGAAATCCCCGGAAGTTTGTTCACCATCTTGGTCAACCATCTTGACTTGGTGCGGTAACTCATATCGAGGCCCCAAATTGTATTTGATACGGGGTCATCACCATAGTTGACCTTTTGGGTCAATGGGCGCTCATGTAAATTGAGCAAGGTACCCCCAATGTGGAAATTTTTGTTTATCTCATGATCAACATGAATTCCCATCATTCTTTTTTGCTGCACATTAAACAGCGAGTTGCTTTCGAGCGAAACGTTAATGGGCACTCCCGAGTTCAGAATACCATCGTTAATGATCTTTACGCGTCCCAATGTGTAATCCACGGTATAATCAACGTTTTCGGTTAAAGGGACCCCACCTGCGGTTACGGTTACCGATCCCTGGGGTACATTCAGGGCATTCAGGCTGATATCGGAACCCGACTGGGATTTGTACATTCCCTCGAGGAGGTATTTGTTTTTATCGGGATATTGTTCCGCCCCGGTCTTGGTTAGAGTATAAAGGGAATCGTAGGCATAAAAATCGGCCCATTGGGGGTCGTTGGGAAAAATAGAATCCCGCACATAACTCCCAAAAGGCTCAAGGGAGGTAAAGTATATCCGTCCGTTTGACGACTGGAAAGTGCCGCCGGTCAATGCAGCCCCGTCAATAAAGTCGAACAACCCGTCACCTCCGGGGATGGGGTTCATCTGGTAATCCAGTTTGTCGAGGCCAAAAAGATGGATGAGCGGGACACCTGTTTTGTCAGAAGGGCCTTGTGAAAAATATCCTGTTGGTACCCCTTCCTGGTTTCCTGAATATAATATATTAAACCTGAAATCCTCACGCTGAACCTGGTAAGCACCAATAGGATAGACATTTTTCATCATCAGGTCCCAAAGGGGGACTTTTGTGTCGAGCGTATTACTTTTTAAAAGTTTAAGAACAAGCGCCTGGGGTGAAGTTACCCCCTGGTCGGAAAATTCCCCGATCTGGAAAACACTGTCATGGCCGATAACCGTGTATTGAACGGCAACGGCCAGCACCTGGTCGGCGTTGAGGGTAGTATTCAATGAAATAAATCCCAACCGGGTATTTATTTTATATTCCGATTCTTTCAACATACGGGCATTTTCCAGTTTTACATAATCTTCGCCGGCAACCATATAATTGTTCAGGCCGATATTCAACGGGTCACCCGACATATATTGTGTGATTGTATTGATATCACGTAACTGAGCCGTGTCCATCCTGAGCAATTCATTATTGGATAAATTGGAAGGAATCTCTCCACCCGGTAAAGGGGTGATGTAAGGGCTTTGTATATTTTTCTTGTTGCCTTCACCGAGGTCGGTCAAAGCAATGATATTTCTGTTTTGCTCGGTTGCCGGGCCCGTGTTGGTTACCCAAAGTTCAACCCGGGTAATGGTTACATCGGAACTGACAATGGGCAGGGTGGCCAGAGCCTTCGGGTAGTTATCCCTGAATGAATGAGCCAGAAAAAAGTGTTTGTTTTCTTCATAGTCCAGGGCCGACAGCTCAAACCGGCTGGTTTGTGCCCCTCCTTGAACCATGATGCTTTGGGTTTCACTTTGTTGTTGTGAATAAATTGCAGTGATGGTTGTTTTCCCGAATTGCAATTGGGTTTTCACCCCAAACAAACTCTGACTGCCGCGTATGAGTGTTGACCGAAGCGGAAGGCTCACGTTTCCGGCTTCTATGAGTTGGATGATCTCATCTTCCTTGCCTTCGTATTTTAGTTTTAGCGTATTCTCAAAATTAAAGGATGATTCGGTATTATAATTGGCTTTAAATTCAATCTTGTCCCCGATTTTAGCTGTCACGTTCATTTGGATGTTCATGTTAAAATCGAAATTGGTATTCCTGCGCTGGCGGACATCAAGGGTGGGGTCATCCCTTTTGTTGGACAATATTCCAAAACTGACTTCGGCCGATCCCTGGGGACGAATGTCAATGGTGTTGCTCCCAAAGATTGATTCAAAAGCTTCGCCGCCCACATACAGTTTGGGTATTAACCTAGACCCTTCGGAAGTACCGGCAGTTTGCGAACGTTCATTCCAATAGTCTTTTACATTTTTGTTCATTTCATATTTCTGGTAATCCTCAAAATCGAGTGTTGCCGGCGGCCGATAATTAAAATTACCGATTTTGTTGATAAACTCATAAGAATTGGTTTCGGGATTGTAGATGATCTCCCTTTTGATGTTGGAAGGGTTTTTCAGGAACAGCGGACTTTGGTTTTGCTGGTCAAGATAGGGATTACCTGTGTTGTCATTAAAGGGAAACAACAAGTTGGTGGTATCCTGATTTGCAGTAACAGTATCGGAAGGAACAATGTTTTGAGGGTTACCATAAGCAAAATTGGTTTCTGATAAATAAAAAATCAGAAATAAAACAAACGTAAAACGTCTGGTGAAAGAGTATTTTAAAATCCGCCTCACTATCACCCTGTATGCTTAACTCCCCTGTTGTTTTTGATGTTTATAAAATTTTCAATGCTTCTTTTATCAAATTTTCCACATTGGTTACCGCCTCTTGTTTTAATATCCTGTTTAAAGCTTTTTCGACAGCCGTCTTATTAAAACCTAAAATCAGTAATCCTGATAACGCTTCATCCTTTATTGTATTGTGGGGAAAATCAACTTTTTCAAGCTCAATTCCGGCCTTTTGCAGTTTATCCCTCAAATCAATTATGATTCGTTGTGCCGTTTTTCCGCCAATGCCTTTTACCCCCTGCAAAACATCTGCGTTTCCCCGTGTGATGGCTTCATACACTTCTTCGGTGGTTAATGAGGAAAGAATAAGCCTTGCCGTACCTGCCCCAACCCCGGAAACGGTAAGCAGGTACCGGAACAACTGGCGCTCGGCAACATCGGCAAATCCATAAAGGATCTGGGCATCTTCACGAACATGGAAATGAGTAAACAGTTTGGCCTGGCCCTGGTCTTTTATTTTAGAGAATGTATTCAGTGTGATGTTAATCATGTACCCGATGCCATGATTCTCAAGTACAACGTAGGCCGGATTTTTTTCAACTAGTTTGCCGGTAATGAATTCATACATACTAATAAAAATATTGTTGTTGTTTTTTTAAGTTAACATTTATAAAACATGCGGTCAAAAGTAAAATAAATGTCAGCCCGTGCAAAGGGTCTTTCATTTTTACTCATCCCCTTATTGTTTCAAATGAAAAGTTGCTTTATTTTATATCACAAATGGAATTACCGCCTTCCTTTCTTCCGGATAATTATTAAACTTTCGTTTGTACCAACGATGGTGGTCAATTGCCCGCGGGATAAGATTGGCCATAGTCCAAAGGGCAAAAGAAAACGATGGCAGGCACCAGCTCATCATGGCCCAGCCCATCCATTCAATTATTTCACCAAGAAGGTTTGGCGAAGAGACGTAGTTAAATAAACCGCCATAAGGGATGTAATATCCCCGTTTCCCCCCTTTGCGAAGACCGAGCAGTGTATTGTCGGATGACATGTTGATATACATTCCGGCAAAAAACAAGAGGACCCCAAAAATAAACCGCCAGTCAGCCAGCCACGATAAAGGATAAACCGGGGTAAGCCAACCAAACCAGTATCCGTTTAAAAAGCCGTTTATCAAATTAAAGAACAAGGCCATGAAAACAATTGACCAGGGCATTTTTTTTTCTTTTTCTTTCAAACGGAACGGAAAAACAAAAATACGGTTGAAATAATGCAACATAAACAGGCCGTAAAAAATATATACCGGCAGTGTCTTTTCGGCAGGGCCGGTAAAAAGGAACCATGAAAACACGACCACCACCGGCACTTCCATTAATATCCATCCCAGCCTGCTGTTCAAAACGGGACCCCATGTATTGGTGGTATGCCGGCCATAAGGAACCGTGATTTTCAATAAAACCGGAAAAATGAGTACAGCCAGGGCCACCCATCCGTAAAGTATTCCGAAATAAAATTGTTCGACAACCATCCGTTAAATATATTTATTTTCCTTAAACCAGCCTATCGTGTCTTTCAGGCTTTCAGCCAAAGGCCTGGGATTAAAACCCAGTTCTTTTGTTGCTTTCAGGTTGCTTATTTTTCTGTTTCCCGACTGCAAAATAAAAAGGGATTGTTTTGTATAGAGGGGTTCCTGCCCCCGCAATTTTGACCAGAGAAAAATGAACGGAACGCCAACATAAGCAAGCCATAAAGGAAGAACAGGTTTTTTTATTTTTTTGCCGCTCACCCGGGCAACCAGCCTGGCAAATTCAGCAACCGTTACAAAATGTCCTGAAAGGATGTACCGCTCACCTGCTTTTCCGTGAGAAATAGCTGAGTGGGCAGCCCCACATACGTCACGTACGTCAACCCAGTCATAGCCTCCGGGAACAAGCCCGGGCAATGTGCCTTTATAAAGACGGATAATAAAACTGCCCTGTAGTGAAGGTTGAAAATCGTTAGGCCCGATAATGGCAGTGGGGTTCAGCACAATTACATCAAAATCATCAGCCTGTTGTGTGAGTATCCATTCATCGGCCAATGCTTTGGTATGTTCATAAGCAATAGGTGATTCCGTTGCCAGCGATTTCGATTCATCCATTATCTCATCCAGGGGCTTGTGTTGCAGGGCATGGATCGAACTGAAATGAATAAATCTTTTAACACCGGCTTTTTTAGCTGCCCCGACAAGATTTTTTGTTCCGGAAACATTGGTTTTGAACAGGCTGTCGTATGAATTGTGCCCGATGGATATTTTGGCAGCAAGATGAATGACAACGTCAATATTTTTACAAAAGATATCAAGTGATACCGGATCGTTCAGATTGCCGGTAACCACTTCCGCGTCCAGACCGTCAATGGCCTGATGTTGATGATACTGCAACAAACGAAGTTGCATGCCTTCTGCCAATAACATCCTGACAAGATTGGCCCCGACATGGCCGTTCGCACCCGTAATGGCTATTTTCATCCGCTATGATAAAAAGCGGCAAGATAGGAAAAATAAAAATAATAAAGGCTGGATACACGCTTTGGAAGAAATCATTCCAAACCCGGTGGGAGCAAGGCCACCCGCCGTGTCAATCCTCAATACTTTTTAAGATAAGGTGAAATTTCATTACATGGAAAGGCGTTCCATCTTTCAATGGCATTCAGCAAAATCCTGTCCGATTTTGTTTTTCCATCTTCAATGGAAACAGCGTACAAACCTTTTAATACCAATATTTTTGCGTTGACAAACCCCAGCGAATACAAATATTTCCTTTGCATCAGGGCAAAAGCCAGGTCGTTGTATGAAACGACTACTGCATAATACCTGCGGGTGGGATAATTGATCAGATATCCTTTACTACTGTAATCGGTCCCAAACCTCATTAATGCTTTGGCCTTGCGGATTACTTCCGGTGTTAAACCAAGCAGTGCTTTTTGGTTTGTCCTGTTGATTTTGATTTCTTTTTTTTCGTTCAATGTTTTACTTAACCATAAATCCAGCGAATCCACTTTTTGTTCAAGTATTTTCTGACGTTCTGCGATAAGTTTTGTTTTTACATCAACATCTTCAATGTAATTCCTGATGATCTTGTCCTGGTACTTCATAACACTTAACCTGGAGTTGACATAAAATCCTGCCAATATCACCAGCAGGAAACCAATCATTATTACAGCCAGCTTTGTATAATTTCCCGGTTTATCGTTCGCACTTGCATTTTGTGATGCGGGAATTTCAGTGGGCTTTTCCTGCGGTGTTTCCAAAACGGTTTCATGAGCCGGCGGGGATGGGGGCCGATCAGGTTCTTCCGGTTTGGAAACAGTGTCTTCTTTTGGTTTGGCTTCTTTTTTTTCTTCGTCAGGCACGGCAACAGTTGCAGGTTTTGATAAAGGTACTGTACTGGTTTGTTCTGATTCGCTTTCCGCTGTGTGATCTGAAAGCGGTTCCTGAACAATTTCTTTTGGTTCGGCAACCGGTGCTTCCGGAATTGTTGTTTCAGGTTCGGCAACAGCATCAGGGGTCTTTTCAACCGTTTCGGGTTTGGGCTCCTGTTGAGAAATTTCGTGTATCTCTTCTGCCTTTTCCTGTCCTTTACCAGTCTTATGATGTGAGCAAAGGGCCGGGTGCAGGATATGGTTCGGACAAAATTCCGTTTTCCAGAAGTCCACTTCCTCTTTTCCGGCACTTTTAACCCTGAACTCACTTTCCGTAAAAGGGCCGCTCCACCGGTTATTTTCTTTGATGTAGAATTCCTCCATCGTCCTCACTAATTATTAATTATCCCCCCACCGACCAGGTTGATCAGGTTAGGGCAGATCTCCATACAAAAGTCCCGGTCACCACGATAGGTAAAGCGCATCTTATCGTGATCAAATTTCATTTTAAAGCGCTCGCGTTTCACAATATTTTTACTTTCAAAGATGGTTAACCAGCCTTTACGTTTCATCCTGAAAAAATACCTGGCTCCCTCCATATCAATTTCGAGGAGCATATCGCCGTTTTCTTCCTCCTGGTAAATAAAAAATGACAAGCCCTGTAATGTAAAGACCAATTTATCCTTTTCACTTTTCCGATTGTATAAACGGGTTACCGTATCATACATCTCAAGCCCTAAAATGATTAACTGCCTGTCAGCTTCCTGATTTGACATGGATTAAAATTTAAAATAATAACAAGGCTATTACCAGCCTTAAATCTTTACGTATTTTATATATTAGAGTTACCTTAAATCGTAACGATATTATCCGTGAGCCTGTCCAGGTTTATGGCAATCAGAGAAATCTGTTCCGTTATTTCACGGTTAATCGCGGAAATCAGCCGGTTCATCTCACCTTCTCCGGAATAACCGGGATGTTGAGCAATGAACTTTTTTAATGAATTTCGGAACATGGCCAGGTCGTGCCAGTCGCCGATAAGGGTTTCCGTATCTTTAACCAGCAGGTAAAAGCCTTCCCTGTTCTCATCATTTTGAACCTCAAGGGTTATATTCAGGATATATCCCAGTGTTTTCAGGCGTTTCCTGATATGATGAAGTTTCTTTTTCCGGTTGATCTCAGGCTTTAACCAATTTACGCGATCCAGTTCTTTCCGGATATATTGATCGGCATGTGCCAGCATTTTTGCCGTTTCATATAATCCGGTTTGTTCCAGTATTTTTTTATTGTATTCTGCAAATAAGTTGTCATCAAAACGTTTTAGTGCCAAAAGAAATTTCAGGATTTGCTTATCCGTTTTACCCTGAAGATATTGCCGGTAGGTGGTTAATGAGAAATCTGTATGTTGGTCAAGTAAGCCCAGGTTGATGTTGGTCTCCCTTAGTTTTCCCGCCGGCTTAAACAGGCGGGATAACATTTTCCTGTATTCCTTAATGTTAATTCCGTCTTCGGCAATGTCATCAAGTAGCTTCAAAACCGACCTGATCTTTTTCACTTCAACGCGCAATTGGTGAATGTTTTCATCATCCAATGTGTTTTTGACATTCCGTACCCGCCTGAGAAATTCTTCTGTGCGCCGATTGAAATAATTTAAAAAGCCGTTTGTAGCCGGTGATCCCATTCCCATAATATTGAATGCAAAGTTAATTGTGTTTTGTAAAGTTTTCGTTTTTTAAAAATCCGATTAACCCATGAAATTAACGTCCAGTTAACATCTGACGGGAAGACGGCTTACGAACAGGGTGATTTCCGGAAAAGCTTTTTATAAAAAATATTTAAACGCCAATATGATCAGGACAAAACCAATAATAATCAAATAGGAATACAGGTTGCCTAAATTCAAAGTCCATCCAAATAACGGGTTCATTTTTGGAACTGTTATTCTCGGGTCTTTGGGGTTAAAGTAAAAAATCCATTTCCAGTTATCGGGGTTTTGGGTCATCGGGTCAAGACGCGGTTTATTTTTTTTTGTTTTCACCGGGTTAAATTATGTTATATTTTTCAACGAATATAGCTCAAAATGGTTTTGGTCACGGATGTTTAATCTAATTCCGTCTTTTCTCCTTAAAGAAGTTCCAGGCCTCCGTTGTCATTTCAATATCATGATTTTGTTTATTGAAATATTTCTCAAACAACGCAGAATATTGTTCTTTGATACTTGGTGCGGAATGTCCCCCACCGTTTATTTTATACAAAACAACTTCCGTTCCCTGCATGCCGTTTGAATAGGTGTATCTGGTAACAATTCCACCATCATCCGGCTCCAGGTCCGGAAAAACATAGATTACGGGAACCGTATCGGTCTGATCGAAAGTTATCCATATTTTTACAGATGTTTCCGTTGAATAAACTGTTCCGTTATCAGGGCTTGGCGGATCTGACAATGTTCCGCCGTTATAAGGCAAATGGTTATCATCGGTTCCGTTCATAAACAATACCGACACAGGATTGACAGGTGAGCCGCACTCGGAACTGTCGGGCATGGCTGCAGCAATTGCTGCAACGGCTGCAATCTTATCCGACAATTCCACGGCAAGCCGCAGAGCCATCAGTCCGCCGTTCGAAGTTCCTGAGACATATACCCGGGAGAGGTCAATGTTATATTTTGAAGACAGTTCATTGATCAAAGTTGAAATAAACAGCACATCATCCGCAGTTGAACTGACTTTGGAGTTTGCCCGGCAATCATTCCAGGTAGGTTTCCCGTAAGAGCCGTTCAATCCTTCGGGATAAACCACAATGAACTTTTCCCTGTCAGCAAGGTTCATCCACAATTTGTAAGGTGTTTTGTGTCCGCTTTCCCCCGTCATATCTTCAATATAGATGCCGCCGCCATGTAATTCGAGAATCAACGGTACGGGAGAATTTCCCAGGCCTGCGGGTATATAAACCGCATATCTTCTTGACACTCCGTCCGTAACAATTGTTTTTGTGAAAAGTCCGTTTTCATTCTGATCGTTATTGTCACTTGGTTTATGACAACTTACGGAAAGAAATATCAGTATAATAAAACCAAAGCTCTTCAACATATTATTTTTATTCCTTATAAAACTCATATTCATACTTTGTAATCACAAAATCGGAGCTGCTGCCCCCGAACATACCGCCTTCGATTTGATATTGGTCACCCAGGCTGAAGGTGCGTTCTTCCGATACAAGCCCCTGGTTGTTGTATTTGTATTCCGTAAAGTTTTCAAGCAGGTTGTTTACCCTGTTTTTGGTTTCTTCGATTACGGGCCTTCGGTGATCGTCATACACCACACGGTGAACATGGTGGTTGTTCTGCCAGGTAATGCGGTCGCCCTGATCGTTGTATTCAAAAAAGATCCGGTTGACAAGATTTCCCTTATCGGTGACCTGCGTTTCGCTGATCACCTGATCATGTTCGTCATATTCGGGTGTTGTTTTTATGAAAGCGCCGTCTTCGCCCTCATATTCGGTTTTGTTCAGTAATTTCCCATTTTCGTTGTACTCGTAAACACTGCGATTAACGGTTTTGCTGTTTTCATCCAACTTAACCTCTTCGGCCACCCTGCCCTGTTCATCATATTTTATCCGGTCTTCCTCTTCGGGGTCACCGTCTTCATCAAAGGCCTTCATCGTGATCGTATTGCCGTCCCTGATGATCTTCTTAACGGATTTCGATTCATCGGCATACGTGGTTTCCACTTCGGTGCGCTTGCCATTTTCATCCAGTTTGTACCTTATTATTTCACTTACCTCGTCTCCGTAATAATGTACTTCTTCGGTGAGGCGGTTTTTTTCATCGTATTTGTATTTTGCCGCATTTTCAATCTCGCCGTCCGGTGTATATTCAACTTCACGGATACTGTTTCCCCGTTCGTCAAACTCCTGCAAGAAGCTTTTGTATTGATGTTTTATTTCGTCATCGTCACCGGCGAAGACAATGTATTTGACCAGTTTTTTGACCTTGCTCATGGGTTAAATTTTTTTTATTGACCGGACAAAGATAGTGAGGGTAAGTTTATGTGGGAATAAAACGGGATTTTTACGATCTTCAATTTAGGTTTGATAACGCACTGCACTCCGGGGATATTGTCCGGGCAGCTTTTTATTCAAAGGGTTTTAGATACTGATAAAAGTTTTGCCGGAAAGCAAACTTCATTTCTAGATAAACTTTCCGACAGAGCCCGGATGGTTCTTCAGTTAAACTGATGATGTTAATTCATTTCTGTAATTGCAAACTCAAGGATGGCAATGGGTTTATTCGATAAACCGGACAAGGCGGGATAAACATCATTTAGTATTTCCGAAAACTCCTGATACTCGTCTCCGGTCTCCTGCGGGCCGTAAACGCTCACCCCCAGCCAGTCAATGTAATCGTCACCCGGATAATAGTTTTCAAAGTTATTCCAGGGGTCGTCCGGCTGGCTGTAGGCATCCACATGGAAAAACCAGGTGATGTTGGTTGCACCGTGGGCATTGCAGATGTCAATGATGTGCCGGTAAGCATCCCTGAACCTTTCGGGGCCGTCAGGCAGAGCAGGGTCACCGTATCCGGTGGTCGTCCCGCCTCCGCTATATTGTCCGTTCCACGGGAACCAGTTGCCGTTGACCTCCGTACCGAATTCCGCAAGCAACGGAATACCGGTTTGGGCTGCCTCCATTGCCCAGCGGATAAGTTCTCCGTCGAAATCGCCGTCAATGATCCGCTGCATGGTGTATCGCGGATCGGGGCCGCCTTCCTCAAAATCCGACCTTACCATCATCCTGATAAATGGAATCTTGCCTGTGGCATGAATAACGGAAACCGCTACAGAAGGAAAACGGATTGAATCGCTCCAGTTATTTGAAAAATAAGAAGAGCTGACCCCTGACCGGTAAGCCACCAGCCCCTCGGGTGATGAATCAATTCGCAGCAGTGAATTGTCAAAATTCTCGTTCCACCACGATATGGCTTTTACTCGCGGGTAGTTTTCCCCGTTCAACGCTTTGAATGCATTTTTAATCCATTTGGCTTTTCGGTTCACCCCCGATTCTTTTTTGCATGTGGCAAAAAGGATGATGATGGTAAGCAGAAGTGTTGTTAGTGTTTTCATAGTATGTACCTGAAAGCTGTTATGAAAATCTTCTAAATAAATGAACTCATTTTGTTTTAATTTCATCCACTACCGAATTGGGATCAGCCAGCATTTGTTTCTCTTTCTGCCCGAGTTCCAGGTCATTTCCGGCTTTTTCAACAGATGGGCTGATAAACAGAAAAATGAGAATGATCAATACCGCCATGCCGAGGAACATCAGTTCGCCCGTAAACATATAGACAACGATGGCAAAAAAGGAAGGCCCTTCAAGCAATGCATATCTGACGATGAGTGCCGAGCGGTAATCAATTAACTTTTCAGATAAATTTATCTTCTTCTTCACCTCTTTCAACTTGATCTTAAACATAACCTGGCTTGCGATAATTCCGGCAACGACGAACAACGGAAGGATGAAAATAAAAACATTTATTAATCCCTGCCCTTCCATATCCAGTTTGCCCACCTGAAGTAAAAACAAGGTGATGAGTGCAAAAAAAACCTGCCCGGCCACCAGGGCAAAATGAACAATCCTTATTCCTTTGAAATATTCTTTTGATGTGATTGGTTTGATTTGCATAATTTGGTTTTACTGATAAAAACGAATGCTGTCAATTCTTTTCAAAAATAAAATCTTTACGGCAACTCCTCCCCCGTAGAAGCCACATATATCCTGAACCACTGTTCCAGCGACATGTCCAGGTCCAGCGCCTCAACGGCGAGTTTCAACCGTCCGATGCTGCCCGTACCTGCAACGGGCATGATGCCGGCGGGATGTTTTAAAAGCCATGCATAAGCCACTTTGTCAACGGAATCCGTATTCAGTTCTTCCGCTATTTCCGTCAGCGCTTCGAATACCCTGTGTTCCTGTTCGGTTTCGGGTTTGAATATCCGGCCAGCGCCCAGCGGCGACCATGCCATGGGTTTGATCCGTTCTTTCAGGAAAAAGTCCATGTTCCCGTTTTCGAAATGCTCCAGGCAAAGGGGCGATATCTCCACCTGGTTGGTCACCGGCTTGTCATCGAGGTATGAATTCAGCATGTCGTACTGCCCGGGTGTGAAGTTGGACACACCGAAATGCAGCACCTTTCCGCTTTGTTTCAGGTATGCAAAGGCCGCTGCCAACTCCTCCGGGTTAAGCATCGGCGAGGGGCGGTGTACCAGCAGCACGTCAATGTAATCCGTCCGGAAATTGGCCAATGCGTTCTCCACCGACCGGAAGATGTATTCCCTGCTGTAATCATACACTTTGATCTTCCTTCCGGGATATTTCTTCGTCACCGGTTTGATGCCGCACTTGGTGACAATTTGTATTTTCTGCCGCAACCCCGGTTCCGGGGCGAGTGCATCACCGAACAGCTTTTCGCAACTGAAATCGCCGTAAATGTCGGCATGGTCGAAGGTGGTCACGCCCATATCCATGGCCTGCCGGATAAAGTCCAGCAGTTCTTTGGTTGTCATATTCCAATCCGGCAGCCGCCACAAGCCGTGGATGATGCGGGAGAAAGAGAGGCCGGCGGTGAGAGGGACTTTGGTCATTGGGATTATTTCTGTTAAAGGCTAAAGCCAAAATTAGGATTTTTTTCTATTTATTGTATCCTGCTCTGTAGGGCAGGGAAAAAATGCTTGTCCGACTTTTTCTAATCCATATCTTTGAATTCCTGAAACCCGTATTTCTCAATGAATTCCTCATATTCCTGCTGAAATGTCCTTTTGCTGTGATGGGCTTCCTGGTTCAGGATATACTTTCTGCCCCTTTCAACATGGGATTCGCTGACGGATACGGCATAATATTTATCCTTCCAGCCAAATTTGCTTTTGGTCAATTTCTGTTTGTTAATCCAAAATGAGGATTCTCCTTTTAACAGTCGCATCACATTCTCAATGGTCTGATTACTTTTTAACCGGAAAAGACAGTGAACATGTTGAATGTGGCCGCCCACGCAATCTATGAATATTTCTTTTTTTAACGCATTTTGATGGATATGTTTAAAGACTGTTGGCCTGATTTCTTTCGTTAACAGTTTTCTGCGGCTTTTGGTAGCCCATACTGCATGTATCCAGATTTTTACATAAGACATGGGCCTTAGCCCTTAACCCCCTTCACAATTTTGATTTCTTCTTCTGTTAAGCCGTAAAGTTCATACACCAGTTCATCTGTCTTTTTCTATATGATTTGCAAAGTCAATGATTGGAATAGGAATAGATAAAATTGCTTCCTTTTTTATTTTAAGAAAGGTCTTTTTTTCATCAAAGTGCATTTTTTGCCAAACGAACTGGTTGACTTTAGAATTGATTATTGCTAAAAGAAAATTGAGGGAATAATCTGTATGTTCTTTTAAATATACATTATACATTGTGTTTAGTGCAAAAATATCTTTAGGAATTATGGTTGCAATAGGAACTTGACCTATTTGGCGGATACCTATTCGTGTTTGTCTATAAACCGATTCATTACCACCGCTCTTAATTGCTTCAGAATGGAAATAAACAAATTCAGTAGGTTCTAAAAGATGGTAACGATAAAATATTTCCAGCATCAATTATAGGTTGGTAGTTTTTGTTCTCCTTATTATCTGAAACGAACTGTTTGCGATCATAGGTCTGAATACCAAAATAAGCTTTGCCATATGTTCCTAATGGTTTCGATTTCTCAATAATTTTATTAATTATAACATTATCTGATTCACTGACTGAAACATTGAATTCTAGTCGATTGTTTTTTCTAAAAAATGATTGATTAATTTTGCGAAGTAGCCTAACTTCAAATGCTGTAAGGGAATTTGTTATTGCAATTTCATTCTTGTACGGAACTTTATCAATCTTTTGAAACAGGCTTATAGAAACATCAACGCTTGCACTAGAAAAAACTGAATATTGGAATAGCATGATTTCTCTAATTACTGTGTTTTCAAGCAAAAATTTACGTAATGGTTCAGAATGTATATTTTTCAGAAATGTATTTGGAGTAATATAACCCAAAAAGCCATTTGGTTTCAACAAGTCAATTGATAACTCCATGAATAGTTGATATGTGTCTATTTTGTATTTGGCACTTGTATATTTTCTTAAAGCATAATCAAAACGTTCTCACTCTAAAGTTTGAAGCATCACATACGGTGGATTCCCAATCACCGCATCAAATCCCCCTTGTTGAAACACTTCCGGGAATCCCTGTTCCCAGTCGAAGGCGTTTATTTTTTTGAGCTGTCCGCCGAACAGGTCAAGCTGGTTGTCGAAAAAGTCCGTGCCGGTGAGGGAGTTGCCGCATTTTATATTGTTGTCGAGGTTGGGCAGCACCCGTTCGTGGAATAAGCTCATCTGCTGGTTGATGGAGGCCTGTGTTTCGCCTTCGAGGGCTTTGAGCAGCAGGTTCAGTTTGGTTACCGGCATTTCCTGATTTTTGTCACATGACAAAGTTATTCTTTTTTGGCGTTTATGACCGGCAAGAATATTTATAATTATGGCGAATTCGCCATAATTATTCACTCTGGCAGTCGGGCGGGAAACTATTGAAGCCGGCTGTCTGAAAATTTACTCCCTTCTTTTTTCCACCCGGCGGGAACAAGTCCCCGTCTGGAGAGCCGGGCAGGTGCCCGCCGGGAGAGGCGGCCTCCTGACCTGGCGGGTGGCCTTGCACCCGCCAGGTCGGAAAGGATTGGTCACTCAAAACCATCACGCCTCCCCCGTCACATTATACCTTACCTCCCGCACTTCCAGTTTAAGCCACGTCCACAGCCCGCTGTCGAGCAGCCAGCTTACTTCCAGTTTTACCGGGATTTTGATATCGTTAATTACCGAATATTCTTTGACGGTGATGATCCATTCGTAGCGCCTGGAATCCGGTTTGTTGTCCTTGTAGCGCATGGCGCTGAACCGGACAAAGTCGCCCTGCCGGTTGAAATAAAAAGTGCCTGTTGCGGTTGTGCCTTTGTAATTCATGACAGCCCTTGCCGACAGCGGATCCAGCCCTTCCCATGTGATGTACGGGCTCAACGCTGCCGAAGGGAACCAGACTATTTCGGCCAGAAACCGCTGCATGGTGCTTTCGTCCATCTTTTCTCCTTTTTCGTTCACGACTTTCAAAACACCAAAGGCCTTTATCTGCATTTCACCTTTCCCATCGGCAAACCTGTCCCTTCCGATGATGGGGATAAACGGCGGAATATTCATCTTCACGTGCCACACGAAGGCGGGATGATTTACCGAAAAATACTGCTCGGCGTCTGCTTTGTACCACCGTTTTTGCCCGGGCTTCATTTTCATCTGCCCTTGCTGGCGAAGGTAAACCGTGTTGATCCTCTCCTTTCCGATTATGCCCGATGCTTTCAGCCATCCGGCAACAGCCGGCGGCAAACCTTCCAGTTGTCTTTCCCGGATAACAGGCGATGCTGTATTGATCTCCGGTTTCAGTATTTCGGTAATTTCACTGTTCACTTCGTTGTTATTCACAGTTTGGGAAGAAAAACTGCTATTAAATTCTTTTTTAATCTTCAGCACAGACCACGGTTTCCGGGTATTTTGCCGTGGCAACGATCGCTTCCTCGGGAACGCTGTTTTTCAGGAAGTCAACATGGGATACCACATATTCTTGAAGGTTGTAATTCGCATCGTAGCTGTTTTCGCCGGTGAGCGAAAATGTCGTACAGGCGGAAACGATCCCGCTTAAAAAGATTAATACGTTAAATATCAATATTCTCATGATCTTTCTCTTTTCCACAAGCCCCAAAAATAAATTATAAATCCTGATTAAACAAAGGAATTGAATGCTTTCAGTCCTTTTCAGATTACTTTTTTAAAAACAAAGCATCCTCGGGGCACTGGGTCACGCAGGCATTGCAGGCAAAACACTCCTGCCGGTTGGTGATCCTGATGCTCTTTTCCCCCACAACGTCAAACACGCCTTTAGGGCACACCATCAGGCAGATGCGGCAATCGGTGCATTTACCGACATCCTGCCGTATCTTTCCCTCACCCTGCTTTTCAGCCGAAAAAATATGACCGAACGATTTCATGCCGAGCTTTTTCATCAGCCACTCCGCTTCGGACGGGTAACCGGCGACGATTCCTTTTAAATCGAACCCCAGCATCAGGTTGATCGCACTTAAACCGAGCATAAGCTTCCAAAATGCAAAAGCCGGCATGTTCAGGGCAAGTGCACTGTACAGGGCAATGGCGACAATCTCGATTAAAGAAATCACACCCGCTTTCAGCCAGCCGCTTTTTCCGGGTATCCAGGGGAAGCCGGTATAAAGGATCAGGCCGTTCAGCCAAAACCAGAGGGTGACCGGCATCAGTTTGTGCGGAACGACAAAAAGGGTGACAACAGCAAGGGCAAACCAATAAATGAAATTCATCGAAAGGAGCATCTCTAACCGGAAAGGAAGCGAAAAAACGGCTTTGTTGTTTTTAAATACCGTTCGGTGGTCTCTTAAAAAAGCCGGAATATGCCTGGCATACGCCGGGCCGAAAAGACCTGTCCGTCCGGTTTCGGCTTTCAGCAGCTTCAGGTTGATGCCCGATGCCGAAAACTGGGGCAGGATGATCCTGTCATGATCAACCCTTTCGTTTATCCGGCTGGTTCTGATGGCCGTGATCACCGAATGCGTGTTCAGATCGCCCCCTTCAGCCCCGCACCACACATTGATGCCGTTGGTTGGCGCCACCAGCAGGAAAACATTTTCGTTTTTCAGCGCTTTCTCAACACGCCTGACGGTCAGGTGAAAATTTGAGGTGAGAATGACCGGAGAATTGCGGCCGGGTGTTCCGATTGCCCGGAGTCCCGGCTCAACAGGATTGGGAAACCACCGCCCGATAAAATCCCAGACAGACTGAACAACCGAGAAATCATCTTCAGGCTTTCCGACTTCAGGGAGATTGTCCAGCGCATGAGCGGCATTTTTCGGGATTGAAGCAGTCAAAACAATGAAACTGTCAAAGAACGAACGTTCTTCATTAATAATTGAAAAACCGGCCTTTTCCATTTCTTCCGGTAAGTTTTTCAAAGGTTTGGTTCCTGTTTGCGCAATGAGGTAAGTGATGACGGCCAGCGGCAGGCGAACCAGAAAATGGGCGATGCGTTTCAGGAAATTGCGGGGCTGGGTCTCAACAGCAAGGATCAGTCTCCCGTCCGGTTTTAACAGCTTCCTGATCTGTGACAAAACCAGCGTCCGTTCTTCCCGGTAAAGCTCGCTGAAAACCAGGGTGGAGACAATCAGGTCAAAACTGCTTTCGTCAAAAAGTGTTTCTGCTTCCACGGCGCCCGCATTGTAAACCGAAACTTTATCCTGCAACCCACTTTTGGCGATCCGTTTCCGGGCAACTTCCAGCATGCCTTCCGAAATATCAATCCCTTTTGCAATGGTGCCGGCCTTTGCCGCACTTTCAAGCAGCAAGCCCGTTCCGCACCCGATATCCAGTATCTTCATCCCGGGCTTTACAAAATCCTTTACGATCTGTTTTCTTATTTTGGAAACATGCCCGCCCGACAGGAAACTGATGCCCGCGTCGTACCTTTCGGGGCGGCTTTCCAGAATTTTCATGAAAATATAAGAAAACATGATTGTTATTTTGTGTCTGGTTCAAATGTTGGCTGATAATCATTGACCATCAAAGATAAACAATAAAAAGACAGGTGTTTGGTCTGACAGTATGGTTTTATTTTTATTAAAAAGAATATCCTGTAATTTAACAGGTTGGAATAGAGGCAGCCAGCGCATGCGACAGCGCCCCGATACCTCCTTTGAAGGTGCGGAAATCGTACACATCGCCCATGGTGTAATGGTAGGCCAGCGAAAGTACGGTGCCTTTGCTGTAAAGGCCGCCGTGCGTCCCGTCAACGGACGGCGCTGAAAGAACCCAGGATGGTGTTGGGCCTTCTTTTGCCGGGGAAAAAGCGGTTCAGGAAATCCATAGCGCTGCCGTGAAACAGGGTTTCCATCAGTTCCCTGGTTTCGCTGTCTTTAATCTCTTTAACCGGGGTTCCCTGTGTTGTGGGCTGGCTATTTTTTCGTACAACTTCAACCAACTATATTCTTTTTAGGGATTCCTATCCACCTTGCCGTTCTTTTTCTAAATAAACGGTACTCTTCTCCATACAAACTTTCAAGGTAAGGTTCTGCCAACAGGATTGTATATACATAAATCACAACCAAAAACACGCCTGTTAACATAAAAGCAAATCCAGATCGTCCAGCAAGAGATATTCCAAAAAGCATTAAAGACCACCCCACAAACTGTGTATCGCTGAAATACCTATTGAATTGTTTAAAATTATTGTAACTAATCAGTTTCAAAATTAGCAATAAAATTCAATGCCCCCAATACATTCAAACCATTCTTTAAAACCGTGCCGGTAACCGATCGCAGGATAGCAAAACAAGCAGCTCCTTCGGGCGAACGAAATTGTCCTGACACTTTTTGTTTTACCTTGATGTGTCGTATAGCTCTTTCCGAGGCATTATTATCGGGTGGCACCTCTGGCCGATAAAGAAAAGTAAACAGATATTCCCGATACTTTCTCAGTCGTTTTTGGAAAGTGGTGAGCTCTTTTTTGTCATCGGGCAAAAGGTAGTTTATCAAAAAATCAAGCCGTTTTTCGAGCTGTGTCCTTCGCTTGTTTTGAATGTAGTAATCTACCGGCTCCATTTGCTCTTCCAATTTTAGCGATAGTTGGAAGAGTAGTTTAACAGACTGACTCCACTTATGTGAGTAAAGTTCATTCAAATAATTCGGTTCTGCCACGAATTTAATGGAAACAACAAAGATCGTAGAGATGTTTAAAAATCATTTGCCAGATGTCATAAATGCACTTATTACCACTTTTAACAACGCAATGGCTGAAAGGTTAAACGGAAAGATACAAGAATTAAAAACAGCAGGTAGAGGCTACAGAACTTTTGAAAAATTCAGGAGTGCGATTCCACTCGCCCAATGACATCTATGTATTGCTGAACGAAACCTCTGGTAGCCAATGCAGCAAAAGAAAGAACTTTTTGCTACCTTTGACAAACCTATAATTAATAAAAAACTAAGTTCTGAAAAAAAAGCCCGGTTGAAACTCCGGGTAAATCCCATTCAATCCCCATAGATAAGCTAATATCATCCTCTTTTGCGTCCGGTTTCGTCAACACCAAGTTCAGATTTGGCCGTACCGACCATCAGAACGCTGATTGTTACCCATTGTTTTTTCTTTTCGTTCTTTCGTTTTAGTCAATAAATGTTTCTTTTAATACTGATTTTAACTCTTTAATCTCCGGGTTTGATAATCTTCCCAGAATCTTGATAATTCGTTGTTTGTCAATTGTACGGATTTGGTCAATTACAATCCAGCCTGTTTTTCTGTCATGTTTAACTTCCATTCTGGTTGGATATTTTCTCGATTTTGTTGTCATTGGCACTAAAACAATTGTCCGAAGATATTTATTCATTTCATCCGGTGAAATAATTACACAAGGCCTGGTTTTTTTGTTCTCACTCCCAATTGTCGGGTCAAGGTTTACAAGGACAATTTGATATTGATTTAATTCCATTCTTCCAGGTTTTCATCTTCAAAAACGTCATTAAATAAGAGTTGATCTTCTCCATTTTCATTCATCGCTTTGAATGCTTTATCCCAGTCTTTTCTTGGTCTGGAAATGGGCTTGAGTATTATGTAGCCTTTTTCAAGAATAAGTTCAACTTTGTCTTTGATATTGTATTTTTCAATCAATGTTTTAGAAAGTCTAACTCCTTTTGAGTTCCCGATTTTTATTATTGATAATTCCATAATGTTTATTATTTATTATGTAATTACAAAGTTAACACATATATTTAATTTTCCAAAGTTTTATTTTATTTTTTTCAAAATGATGGGTACCGGCAGTTTGTCTAAAAACCAACGATAAAGATTAATTTTCGGGTAAATATAAGTTGATTTTCCGGCTTTCGGGATCGGAAGTGGAAACCTGCGCCTGGCCGCTTTCTTTGAGTTGTTGCTCTACCGGGAATTATTAACAAAATGGTGTTGGGTTTTTAGACAGTCTGACGGTCTGACTATGCGTAGTGCGGGTTTCCAAAGCACTTCACTTTCAATTTACTATTAAATTTTATTACTTGTATAATCTTTCAATTTACGATGAACCCCACATTACGTATGAGCCTTTGTTTTAGCTCGTTTCTGTTTCATCTTTTTTCTTCTTTTCAAAAATATGTTTTCACTGCAAATTCAAATTGGTCAATAAAAATCTGTTTAAAAACCGTAACATTATTTTGTTCATAAAATAGCAATATTGCCTTTTTATAATCAACGCTGTCAACAGTTCTGAATGAAATAGGACAATATTTGTGATTTATCAAAATAGCGTTGCTCACTATTCGTGCTGTTCGTTTATTTCCGTCAACAAATGGTTGAATGTAAGAAATCAATATTAAAGCCAATAAGGCTTGTTCAAATACATTCTCTTTTTCGCTAATCAAATTGCACATATCCGACAGTGCTTCTTTTATCTGAAATTCATTATCAAGCGGGCGATAGTTTGTTCCGGATATTCCTACTCGCCTTTTTCGTATATTTCTGTCAACGGCAAGCTCTTTTGTTAAAATACTGTGAATATCCTCTATTTTAGCTAAAGTTATTGGAAATAAATAGTTGTGATTATCAATGATAAAGTCAATAGCATCTTTATGGTTTAACAACATTACCGCCTCTTCTTTTGTCTTTCCTGCGGCTGTTTCTTTCTCTTTCAATAACTTTTCTGTCTCCAACAATGAGTATGTATTTCCTTCTATTTGAGATGATTTCCAACTCAAATCAATAGCTAAACGCTCCAACTCTTTTTTATATTGAAATTCACTCAAATCCGATATATTTTGAGTAAATTTTTCTTGTAATGATGTTAATTTATTTAACTCGTTTTCAGTAAATAAACTTACATTCGGGAGTATTTTTGTTAGAACTAAAAAGTTGAAACTTTCATTTATTTCTCTTTCATCAATTTCTTTTTGGTAGTATTTTTCAATATCAATCTGCTCAAATAGTTTGTAAAAAGGCGATAATTTGTATTTGGTAGATTTTCCTTTTCCTATTGCTATTATTAAATTTTCAGAAATAAGTTTTGATAAAGCTCGTTTTATTGTTGCAATGCTTTTTTTCTCTTGAATACCTTGCAATACCTCATTAGATGAGCTTTCCGGATTATAATTTAAAAAATTTAATATTTGATTATCAATATTCATTTACTCTATTTTAGCTCACAAAGATAGTGTTTTTAGCTCAAAAATACAATTAAATGAGCTATATTTCTTCTTCTAATGAGCTGCAACG
>CAJVWU010000041.1 GCA_913009755.1 uncultured Bacteroidia bacterium | reverse complement strand
ATTTGACAAAGTTAGGAAAAGAGCTTGTTATTACTGCTGAAAAACTTAAAGAAACGGTATTAATACCTGCTCTGAATTACTAAACTCTTGCCAAATAATGCAAGAAAATATGAAATAAGATACTAAAACCTCCCGCCCCAATCTGCACCGGCGGTGAAGCCCACAGCGATTTAAGTTGTTCATCGTGTCATGCGGCATGGGCACCTTCGTGCATTGGCTGCCACAACAAATATGATCCTGATGAACCGGGCTACAATATGCAGGACAATAAAGAGCAAACAGGAAGTTGGGTTGAGTACACCAGTGAATACAATGCTCATTTGCCTGCCCTGGGAATACGATATAACGGGGATTCAAAATCAGTGATTCCGGTAATCCCCGGAATGATCCTGACCATTGACGTAAACAGTTTCAACAAAAAAGCCCACGATTCATTAATCTTTAAACGTTTGTTTGCCCCTGTTGCGCCCCATACCACACAAACCGAAGGACGAAGTTGTAAATCCTGCCACAACAATCCCGTGGCATTGGGATATGGCGAAGGAGAACTGAATTATATTGTTGAAGGCCATTCGGGGCGATGGATTTTCACACCAAAATATCAGGACAATGTAAACGATGGCTTACCCGAAGATGCCTGGACTGGCTTTCTTAAATCACGGGCCGGAAAAACATCTACCCAGTCGGATGTCAGGCCGTTTTCTGTTACCGAACAGAGAAAGATACTCATGGTGGGCGCCTGTCTTACCTGTCATAACGAAGATTCAAGGGTCATAAAACAAAGCCTGATTGATTTCAAGAAGGTATGGTCACACAAAACCCGGAAGTGCATCGTGCCTTTCGGAACAAAATAAATATTCATCGGGTGGCTTAAATCTAAAAAAAGCTTTCATCAGTTGCCCCGACCTTCAGGTCGGGATGAATGAGATTTATTCTCTTATATTTTAATTCTCCAAAAAATTTATAACTTAGCCTTCGTAAAAATCTAAAAATACATTTTATGAAAAAAATTATCCTTGTCTTATTGATTGCATTTCCTTTCGCAACATTGTTCCCGCAGCAATATCTTGCCAGTGCCAGAATTGAAAAAGAGTGGGGTTATATTGATTCAAATGGAAACTGGGCTATCAACCCGCAGTTTGAACATGTTCATGATTTCAGCGAAGGTCTTGGCGCTATGCGTAAAGGCGGTGAATGGGGGTTTGTGGACAAAACCGGAAAATATGTCATTAATCCGCAATTTGATAATATTCGCGATTTTCATGAAGGCCTTGCTGCGGTGAGGAAAGGAAAGGATTGGGGGTTTGTGGACAAAACGGGAAGATGGGTAATTAACCCGCAATTTGAAAACGTGCTGGATTTTCATGATGGCCTGGCAGCCATGCGTAAAGACGGTGAATGGGGATTTGTGGACAAAACCGGAAAATATGCCATCAACCCGCAATTTCAAAAAGCCGGCGACTTTAGCGAAGGCCTGGCAACTGTGTTGAAAGGTAAAGATTGGGGTTATGTGGACAACCAGGGAACCTGGGTGATCAACCCCCAGTTTGACAGGGCTAAACCTTTTATTGACGGGTTGGCTTTGGTGAATATGGCTGGCGACTGGGGATATATTGATAAATCAGGGCATTTTGTGGTCAACCCGCAGTTTGATAACTCCCAGGGGTTTAGCGAAGGGCTTTCCTGTGTGCGGAAAGGCAAAGACTGGGGTTATGTGGATAAAAAAGGAACTTATATAATCAATCCGCAGTTTATTGATGCAAAAAACTTTTCTGAGAACCTGGCTTCCGTTAAAATAGGTAAAGAATGGGGGTTTATTGATAAAACAGGAAAATATATTGTCAATCCGCAATTTTTAAAAGCAAGAGCTTATCATGAAGGCCTGGCCGCCGTATTGAAAGGAAAAGAATGGGGTTATGTGGATAAAGCGGGGAAATGGATTATTAATCCGCAGTATGAAAAGGTCAGGGATTTCAATAATGGCCGTGCCATGGTCCGTAAAAACGGGGTGTGGGGCTGGATTGACAAAACCGGTTCTTATCTTATTAACCCTCAGTTCCCCAATGCTTTTCCGTTTGTAAAAGTGGAGTAAAAACAGAATATCATTTCCTTTTATTCTTTTCTGAACATTTCCAGCCATTGATCGGCCATGACCAATGGTTTGAGGAATGATTGCAGCGGATGCCGGATAATCTCCCGCGAGTTGGGCAGTAAAGAGATCATTCAGCTTAGCCCCTTTTTCAGCTTTTTTCATTTCCCCCGGCTGATTGACTTTTTAAATCTTTCCGCGTATTAATGTTTACAAACAAATCATCCTTATAAAACGGCAGGTTATTATGGATATCAACTTTTTTGTATTTAATATCTTTCAGGAAATCCAACATTTTGTAATTCCTTTTCTCAATGCTCAGCTGAAGACTCCAAATTACATTAGTGGCATACACCCCGCATAGCGGCTCAATGAACCCTGCATCATGGACAGGAATGGCAGCCTGGAAGTTTTCAATGGAATCCAGCAAATATTGAAAAAGACAGGGTGTAACAAATGGCGTGTCGCACGACATGACAATATTGAACCGGGTTGAAGAGCGATGAATACAGGAAAAAACACCACCCATGGGGCCGATGCCTTTGATCTGGTCTTCCACCACTTCGTAGCCGTATTTTTCATATTCCTTTTGAAAGTTGTTGGCACTGATGACAAGACTTCCGCATACCGGCTTTAGTGCATCAACAGCATAAGAAACAAGGGGCTTGCGGTTCAGCAGGGCCAACCCTTTTTCTTCGCCCATCCGGCTGCTTTGGCCACCGGCAAGAATGATCCCCGTAACGTCAAATATATCCATGACCTGCTGTAAAAGGGCAAAGGTATTGAATCGCACCAAACGGCTATCTGCCCCGAAAGATTAATTGTTTGTTTTTGTTACTTTGTAAAAATACTGAATTAAGGCAAAAACAAACAACTGTCGCCATAACTCAAAAACCGGAAACTGTTTTTCAATGCAAAATCATAAACTTTTTTCCACTGGTCGCCGATCAAGGCGGATACGAGCAACAACAAGGTACTTTTCGGCTGATGAAAATTGGTGATGATCCCTTTGGCCAGTTTGAAACTGTATCCCGGCACGATCATCAGGCGGGTTTCGGCATGCAACTGATCCAGTTTGTTCTTTTCAAGGAAGCCAATCAGAGCGGCAAGCGCATCTTTCATCGCGAAATCCTTTGGCACTTCCAGTTGGTAAGGGTCCCACTGGTCAACAAGAAGCTCCTTTTGCCCCGATCGCAACCGTATCGCCAGCCAATACAAGCTTTCCAGTGTCCGCATACTGGTGGTGCCTACAGGGATGATGGCAGCGTCGTCCAGCCGGTTATGCAGATGGTGGAGCGTTTTCAGAGCGACCACAAATTTTTCATTGTGCATTTCATGGTCTTCAATGGTTTCCGAAACTACGGGCTTGAAAGTCCCCGCTCCCACGTGCAGTGTTACCTTATCGGTTTCGATGCCTTTGTTTTTTATTCCGGTAAGTTGTTTTTTAGTGAAATGCAGGCCGGCGGTAGGCGCTGCCACCGATCCGTCATACCGGGCATAAATGGTCTGGTAACGTTGTTTGTCCGATTCCACTGCATCGCGGTGAAGATAAGGCGGGAGGGGAACTTTCCCGGCCTTTTCAATAATATCCGAAAAGATCATTTCTTCCGGCTCCCAGGAAAACCGCACCAGAAAAGCATCAGAAAGCTTTTTCACTTTTTTGGCTTTTAGCATAAATCTTAATTCTCCTTCCCCCGTTTTCATTGTCAGTTCTTCATCTTTCCACCGTTTGGCATTGCCCACCAGGCATTTCCAGATAACGGTCTGATTTTGCTGAAAGGCAATCTGAAAATCAGCGGAGGGCTCCACGGGTTCGAGGCAGAAAACCTCTATCCGTGCTCCGGTTTCTTTTTGAAACAACAGTCGCGCCCTGATGACTTTGGTCTCGTTGAAAACAAGCAAAGCATTTTCGGGAAGCAAACCGGGAATTTCAGAAAATCGTCGTCCTTCAATATTCCCCTGTTTCAAAAACAGTAATTTCGACTGATCCCGTTCTTCCAACGGGAATTTGGCAACCCTTTCTTCGGGAAGGTGATAATTGTAATCTTCAATTTTTATTTCTGTAACCGGGGGCTTCATTCCAGTATTAAAACTGCAAAATTAATCTTTCCGTAAAATTTCGATTTAGTTTTTGTTACCTGATTAGTTAACTTTGTAATATGAAAGAGGTTTTTTTTTAAGAATATTTTTTATTTCAATAATTATTATCTTGACTTCTTTGAAACACAGGAAACGCACAACTCATTAACACCTAACACGTAACACCTGACGTTTTACTTCGGTGAGTGGCCCCCGGCTATTATGTTGCCGGCTATTACTTTTCCAATTACACCCGATGGCATACCGGTTTGCGGGGGAACCGGAAATATAGATATTCCATTTGGACTGAACTAGTGTTTTTTGACATTTTAGTACTGTGTAAGTGTATTTCCGTAAATTTGAATTTCCGAAAACAACATTCATTATGAAAAAACACATCCCTAACTTTATCACGCTGATGAACCTGCTCTCCGGGGTTCTTTCTCTTTATTTCGGGTTCACCGGCGATATCAAACTTTCGGCCCTGATGATATTTGTGGCGGCAATATTTGATTTCTTCGACGGATTTGCCGCCCGGCTGCTCAATGCCAGATCAGATATCGGTTTGCAACTGGATTCGCTGTCTGATATGGTTTCCTTTGGTGTGGCTCCTGCTTTTGTTTTGTTTCATACCATCAAAATGGTATTGGACATGAGCGGCGGTACTCATTTAAATTATGTGGCTTTCAGCGCTTTTATCATTCCCCTTTTTGCTGCATTGCGGCTGGCCAAATTCAACATTGACGAAAACCAAACCACCTCTTTTACCGGGATGCCGACCCCTGCGGTAGCCATCTTTTTTGCTTCACTGCCCATCATGATCCAAATTTGCCTTGCCGGTAACCGGGGATTTTACTACGATATTGTGACCAACCCTTATGTTCTTTCCGCAGCGGGCATTGTGTTGTCGTTATTGATGGTTTCCAGGCTTCCCATGTTTTCACTGAAATTCAAGTCGGCAAGCTGGCGCGAAAACCAAACTCAGTATATTTTTATTGCTTTGTCAATATTTCTGTTGCTGATCCTGAGAATTGCCGCCATTCCCCTTATTATTATTCTTTATATTCTTTTGTCATTGAAAGATTACTGGTTTGAAAAGAAATAGTTGTTTGGTGAAATAAACACAATCCATGTAATCTCTTTTTTGGCGGGGACACCAAGTTTCAAGAGTCCACCCGAAGCGGAGTTTGCAGAGTTGTTGAACTTATGAAACAGAAAACCTGTTTTTCCCATTGGTTATTCCGAACTCACACGCTCCTGCGTGTCCGGACAGGTTGAAGAACAACCACAACCGGGTTACCGGAATTTTACGTTTTGCATTCTTTATTGTTTATTTCTCATTTTTCCACCCGGCGGGAGAAACACCCTGCCAAAGGATAAATCCTGTGGCTGCCGGCCATTCTGTCCCTTCGGGATGCCACAAAAAATTCAATGTACAGTATTCGATATTCTCTTGTAACTACCCCATCTCAACCTTTCCGGTCACCACCACACCGGCCTGCTTCGACCGAAAAGGTTAACCCAGCCTACCTCACCAGCATCACATTCCCTGTTTTCGTTCGGGTTTCTCTCCCTGTTGGGTATGCCGTATAAACGATCTTGTAAACATAAGTCCCCTGCTCTGCCGGTTGACCTTTGAAGGTGCCGTCCCAGCCCTGGTTGATGTCGGGTGTGTCAAAGATGAGCTGGCCCCAGCGGTTGTAAATGAACAGTCGGTAGGTTTTCACAAAGTCGTAGCGCTGCACGGGTTTAAACTCATCATTTAAACCATCGCCGTTGGGCGTAAAGGCGTTGGGCAGCCAAAAGGGCTCACCGCCCCAGAGGACCATGACCGTGTCGGCCGCCTGGCAACTTTCTGTTGAAGTAACGATTACCCAATATTGTCCTTCACTGTTGACCTGGATGGCATCGGTGGTGTCGCCCGTATTCCACAGGTAGCCTGCATATCCGCTGCCCGCCTTGAGGGCAAAGCCGGGTTGGGCAAAAATTGTGTCCTGTCCTGCAAAAGCAACCTGCGGGTTTTCGTTGACCGTCAAATCCAACTCCTGTTTGGTAACACAGTCAATGGTGTCGGTAACGGTGAGGGTGTAGATGCCTGCATTTTGTTGAGTTAGATTATCAATTGCGACTATGTCTTTTGTGCTGAAAAAATTATCCGGCCCTGTCCATTCGTAGGTTATTTCTCCCGAACCTCCCGTAACAAACGGAAAGCCGGTAAAGGTTTCTCCTTCGCATTTATCCTGCTTATTTTCCATAATGATCTCCGGCCGTGTATAAACCCGCAATGTCCCCGTATGGTATTCGGCATTGACCTGATCCAGTTGGCCGTTGTAAAAAGCACTTTGTCCCGCCTGGGCCGCCCAGTCAATGCCGGACAACCCTTCTTTTTTTGCACCGAAGACCAGCTCCAGCATGGTGGCGTTGTCTTCCAGCGTTGTGGCTGTATCCCCCTGCCAGGTGATGATGACCTCGTTGCCGCCGGGGATGATGCTTACCTGCAGGTTGGCTTTCAGTTTGGGATGGACTTTGAGGTAACCCTCACAACTCAACATGGCGGTGTCGTAAGTGAGCGTGACGTGGAATTTGTAAATGTCCGTAAAGTTGCTGAGTTTTAAGGGCACTACCGCCGCATTGCCGATGCAGGTGGCGCCGTCCCCGGCAATGGCTTCGATGAGTTGGGAGATCGTACGTTCCAGTTCTACGGTGAACGTGGTATCGCAGCCATAGTTGTCTTTTACCACACAAGAGTATGTGCCAGCGGTCAGGTTGGTGAACTTTCCGTTGTCCGTCTGGAAGGCTGTCCCGTTGTCAATGGAATAAAAAACCTGTCCGGTGTCCACGGTTGCGGTGATGTTGATTTCGCCGTTGGCCAGGTAATCAATCTCGGGGACGGTGGTTACCGAGGTGACCTGCGGCCCTGAAATGTTTTCGATGACCACCGGGTTGTTTTCATACACGCTCTCGCAGCCCAAAAGGTCTTTCACCCTGACAAAGTAATTGCCGGCCTGTAAGTTTTCAAAGCTGCCGTTTGCGGTTTGCCAGGTGTTGCCGTTGTCAACGGAATACAATAAATCTTCGGTTGAGCCCGAACCGGCTGTAACGGTAATTGACCCGTTGTTCTGCCCGCAACGGGCGTCTTCTTTTTCCACGGCCGTAATGTCAATGTCACCTGCATCTTCGATGGTGTAAGCGTGGGTAATTGTGGTGCATCCGTTTCCGTCCAGGATGTGCAGGAAGTAGTTGCCCACTGCAAGGCCTGTCAGGTCAAGGGTGTTGGTCAGGTAGTTGCTGTCGGCATCGTACCACTGAAAGGAGAGCGGTTCTTCTCCTGTTACTTCAAGCCCCAGTATTTTGCCCGTACTTCCCCCGCAGGCCGTAGGGATGATATGAAGGCTGTCCTCATTGACCTCCGGTTTCGGGTACATGCCAACGTGGACGGTATCGTAACCCGGGCACCCGTCATTGTTTACCTGCACCCAGTACCAGCCGGTATCGGAAACCGTGATCTCGTTGGCATTTTCTCCCAAAACACCGGTGCTCCATGTATAAAAGCCCTGTTCATTGCCTGCATTCAGCGTAACTTCTTCATTTTCGCATTTGAGGATATCGGGGCCGAGGTTTGGTTTGGGCGTCCCCGTTACGGTGACCACCCTTGAGGTCTCCTCTATCCTCCCGTTGGGGTATTCAACATGCGCATGGACTTCGTACTGCCCGCCACCGGTAAAGGTATGCACCGGGTTGATATCGTGGGAGATGTTGTTGCTGCCTGACAACGGGTCGGCAAAGTTCCATTCGATAAAGGCAGGGACGGGCTGGAAGTTGGACTGGAAATAAAAAGGGTCGGCTGAGCAATGGCCATCAAACCCGAAGCGGTAGAGGTAGTCCAGGAGGATGTTGGGAAAGTATTCTATCGCACCGTGTCCATCAGGAAATTCAATGGCATCTTCTTCAAAAAAGCAGGCCGTGCCCCGCAGCCAGGGGTAATGGATCACTGAAACGGGTGAATATGTCGTTTCACTGGTGTATTCATGTATCCCGCAATAGATCTTACCGTCTGTGGCCAGTTGCAGCCCGGATCCTCCGTCATGGGTGATTAACAGGGCAGATTGGACAAATTGAGCCGAATCTTCAATTAAGGACATATCGTATTGGTAAAGGCGGTGTTCTGTTGTTTCATTGGATCCGGTGGCATAGGCCCAGGTACAGAGGTAGGCAAGTTTTGAATCGGGAGAAAACTCGACAGAGTTGGGGGTCTGGTTAGCATTAGAATTATCTTCTTTTATCCTGACGGAATACATAAAAATAATTTCACCGGTTGAAGCATTGAACCGGTTTACATCAAATCGGGCATAGGGGTCAGTGCCCGGGTGACCCCATCCAAAACCATTGATAAGGTATTTTTTCTCATGAGTGATTTTCACGCTTCCAATATATAAGTAAAGATATGGCCTTTCGGGAGAGTAACTGATTACCGGTGTTGGGTCAATTCCATTACTTGTTACAAGAAATGCAGAATAAGCACTCTCCTCTTTATATTTTCGGGCAATAACCCATATATCTTGTCCGTTGGTATATCGGACTGCCATTATTTTCCCAACTGCATCCCAGGCAGCATATAGTAATACATTCTTTTCCGCTGTTACTGCTCCCAAACCATCGTTAAGTTTCATGTTGACAACTGAATAATACAAACCTGGGGGTGAATTAATAGAAGGAGTAGTAAATACATAATATAAATTTGCTGATCCCGGTTTTTGAATAATGAGTGCACCTTGTGCGTTGCCTTCACTACCTTTTAAACCTGTCCCGTTTTGCATAATTGTTTTATTCCTGTTCCAAATCGTTTCGCCATTAGTAGCGAACAGGAAATTCCCTGTTGGATCACTCATACTGGCACAACTTCGTATAGAACGAAACATACCATTCAATACTTGAGGCTGACCGGTGTTAAAATCCAATCCGGCATAACTGCCAAAATACCATACATTGGCTTGTTTTTGGGCTGTGGCAACAAAAACCAACTGCAATAAAACCAGGATAAATGTTAACCTTTTTTTCATACAATGGTAAAAATAATACATTTTGATGTGTTTATTCAAAAAATAATAATGGAGTATCAACATTTCCATTAGCAAAATCTGAACAAGTTTTATTAGTTGGGAATTTATACCCTCCAGTAGTACAAATACCTTCCGGCGGGATAGTGTAGTCGCAGATCACTGCTACGCCAGCCCAAACCTCATAAGATGGCGGAAGCTGAAGGGTCGGGTCCTCGCAATGTGCCAATACTTCCGGAACACTTACATCAACAGTATAAGTACCGAAATCAACCTTAACCTCCCTGCCTTCTACAACAACCATATCATTGGCAACATCACTTATTACAACTTTTACACCATAATACGAGTTGCCCTGGTCCAGGCAATTGCATTCGTTGTGTTCCCAACTTACGCTGACCACGTAAGTCTGGGAAAAAACCGGTGCTGCACTGAACAGTAATGCAGCTACAAACAATAAAAAAGTTTTCATGATTTTTTAGTTTTTTAAAATGAGTAAAATTTAGAAAATAACTGCCCGGTTTGTTTGGTTAGTTATTCCACACTGCAAAAACCGGTGAAATGCAGGGTGGCCGGGCCTGATGAACTTGTTTTCGACCAAAACAACTATCGTTTTTGTTTTTATGTGTTTGGCTTTGTGTGGCAGGCCGGCTTTCGCAATCCTGACAGCTACAGGGAACAGCGGATGGGGCCGGCCGATGTTCAGCCTTCGGCGGTTGAATGGGCCCGCCTTCGCTGAAGCTTCGGCGGACGGGGGGGGGTGGGTTAAAGCGCAGCATACCAATCATATACAGAATTATTTGTTGCAGATGCGTTGTTATTTGATGAATGGTTTGCATTTTAATCACACTTACATTTTGCCGGCTGACCAACAACCGCCTCTTTCGTTGATTTGGTTCTTTATAACAGAAAAATAATGTATGGTTAGGTTAATACCGTGTAAAGATAAGCATATTTGAAAGAAAAACAAGGAAGGGGGATTATAGGTTTCAGCCTATGCGAAAACATAGGGTTTGCAAAGAGAATTATTTGTTGTCATCTCATTTTTAACGGTTTTGAAATATTTGTTGTGTATTTAATGTTTATCTGGTTTTAGTTTTTTTGGGGGGAGGGACAAGAAATTAAAAACAGGTTGTGTTTGGTGTGACCATAAACCCATGTTATGCCGCCAAAGGATAAATCCTGTGGCTGTCGTTCATTCTGTCCCTTCGGGATGTTGAGTACATCCCCGCAACCCATATCCCCCACTCACCTCACCAGCATCACATTCCCTGCCACACTCTGCGGCTTGTTGCCGGTGGAGGATGCCGTGTAAACGATTTTGTAAACGTAAGTGCCCTGTTCTACCGGTTTCCCTTTGAAAGTGCCGTCCCAGCCGGTGTTGATGTCGGGTGTGTCAAAGATGAGCTGCCCCCAGCGGTTGTAGATGTACAGGTGGTAGGTTCTCACCAGGTCGTAGCGCTGCACGGGCTTGAATTCGTCATTTAATCCGTCGCCGTTGGGCGTGAAGGCGTTGGGCAGGTAAAATGATTGTCCGCTCCAAAGCACCATGACCGTGTCTGCCGACCGGCAACTTTCTGTTGAAGTGACCAATACCGAATACAACCCTTCGCTGTTGATCTGGATGGCATCGGTGGTGTCACCCGTATTCCACAGATAGCCGGCGTATCCGCTGCCCGCTTTGAGGACAAAACCGGGCCGGGCAAAAATTGTGTCCTGTCCTGCAAAAGCAACCTGCGGGTTTTTGTTGACCGTCAAATTCAACTCATGTTCAGTAACACAATCAATGGTGTCGGTAACGATAAGTGTGTAGATGCCTGCCTGCTGTTGGGTGATGTTTGTAAAACTTATCAGGTTGTTTGTGCTGTAAAAACCGCCGGGGCCTGTCCATTCAAAGGTCACCTGGCCTGACCCTCCCGAAATGAAAGGATAGGCCATGAAAAAGCCCCCCTCACAAACTTTCTTCTCACTTTCCATATTGATGCCGGGGCGGGTATATACCCTCAACACCCCGAAATGATAGTCGGCGTTAATCTGATCCATTTGTTCATTATAAAAAGCGCTTTCCCCGGCACTGGCCGCCCAGTCAATGCCCGACAGCCCTTCCTTTTTTGCCCCGAACACCAGCTCCAGCATGGTGGCGTTGTCTTCCAGCGTTTCAGGCTTGTCCCCCTGCCAGCTTACGATCACTTCGTCTGTGCCGGGGATGATGCTGGCCTGCAGGCCGGTTTTTAGTTTGGGATGGACATTGATGTAGCCGTCGCATTTCAGGATGCTGGTGTCGTAAGTGAGTTTGACGTGGAATTTGTAAATGTCCGTAAAGTTGCTGAGTTTTAAGGGCACTACCGCCGCATTGCCGATGCAGGTGGCGCCGTCCCCGGCAATGGCTTCGATGAGCTGCGAGATCACCCGTTTCAGTTCTACTGTAAAGGTTGTGTCACAGCCAAAACCGTCTTTTACCACACAAGGGTATGTTCCTGCCGTCAAATTGGTGAACAGTCCGTTGTCTGTCTGAAAGGTTGTCCCCCCGTCAATGGAATAATGAACCTGTCCCGTATCCACTGTGGCGGTGATGTCAATCTCGCCGTTGGCCAGGTTGTCAGTTTCGGGGACGGTGGTAACCTGGGTTACCTGTGGCCCTGCAATTTCTTTGATGGTTACCGGGTTGTCTGCATATACGCCTTCACAGCCCGACGGGTCTCTGGCCCTAACGAAGTATTTTCCCGCGGAAAGGTTTCCAAAAATGTTATTGTCCTGCCAGTTGGCGCCGTTGTCAATGGAATATTGCAGGTTTGCGGAGGGTTGGGCGGTGACGGTGATGACGCCGTTGTTCTGCCCGCAGTGGCTGTCGGTTTTTTCCACCGCTGTTACCTGTATGTTTCCGGCATCTTCGATGGTGTAGCCGGGTGAAACGGTGATACAGCCGTTGCCATCGAGGATATGCAGGAAGTAGTTGCCCACTGCAAGGCCTGTCAGGTCGAGGGTGTTGGTCAGGTAATTGCTGTCGGCATCGTACCACTGAAAGGAGAGCGGTTCTTCTCCTGTTACTTCAAGCCCCAGTATTTTGCCTGTGCTCCCCCCGCAGGCTGTGGGGATAATTTCCAGGTTGTCTTCATTGATCTGCGGTTTGGGGTACATGCCCACGTGGATAGTATCATAACCCAGGCAGCCGTCATTGCTGACCTGCACCCAGTACCGGCCGGTATCCGACACGGTGATCTCGTTGGCGTTTTCACCCAGCTCACCGGTGCTCCATGTATAAAATCCCTGTTCATTGCCTGCATTCAGGGTAACTTCTTCATCTGCGCATTTGAGGATATCGGGGCCGAGGTCTGGTTTTGGTGTGCCCGTTACGGTGACCACCCTTGAGGTCTCCTCTACCCTCCCGTTGGGGTATTCAACATGCGCATGGACCTCGTATTGCCCGCCACCGGTAAAGGTATGCACCGGGTTGATGTCGTGGGAGATGTTGTTGCTGCCCGACAACGGGTCGGCAAAGTTCCATTCGATAAAGGCCGGGTCGGGCTGGAAATTGGATTGAAAGTAAAAAGGATCGGCTGAGCAATGGCCTTCAAACTCAAAACGGTAGAGATAATCCAACAATATATTGGGCAGGTTACGTACAGCACCGTTACCTGCACCGAAATCTATGGCATCTTCTTCAAAATAACAGGCCGTGCCCCGTTTCCATGGGTAATGGATCACGTTGACAAAAGTTCCTGTAAGAATATCATACTCTTTTTTTCCGCAATAAATCTTGCCGTCTGTTGCCAGTTGCAGGCCGATGCCGCCTTTGTGCGTGATTAACATTGCCGATGCGACAAACTGGGCAGAATCTTCTACCAGGGTCATATCATACTGGTACACGCGGTATTCGGTAGTGTCTGGATTCTCCGTTCCATAAGCCCAGGTACAAAAATAGGCAAGTTTTGAATCGGGGGAAAACTCAACGGAGTTGGGAGCCTGGTTAGTATTAATGTAATCTTGTTTTATCCTGACGGAATACATAAACTCAATTTCACCGGTTGAAGCATCGAACCGGTTTACATCAAACCGGGCATAAGGATCATGTGTAGGTAAACCGAGATCAGTGTTTGCAGAAATAAGATAATGCTTATCATAAGATATTTTCATGCTCCCACGGGAGTATTCTACAGGCCTTTCCGGCGAAAAACTGATAACGGGCTCATCATCAATACCGGAGGATGTTAACAGGAAAGCAGCATAGGAGTTTTCTTCGTTTTTTCTTGTGATGATCCAGACATCATTTCCGTTGGCATGCCTTACCGCAGTCAGTTTTTCCAGCCCGTCCCAGGCAGCATACAGGGGAATGTTCTTTTCCTGGGTTACCGCCCCCAACCCGTTATCAAGGTCCATATCCACAACAGAATAATACAGGCCGGGTGTATCCTGATAACTGGGCACTGTAAAAACATAATAAAGATGGCCTGATCCCGGTTTTTTTATGATGAGCACCCCGGCACTGGCACCGCGGTCACCTTTTAAACTATCCCCGTTTTGCATGATCTCTTTATCCCTGTTCCAGATGGCTTCCCCATCTGTAGCGCATAAAAAATTCCCTGACGAATCGCTCATACTGGCACAGTTCCTCCCCGCATGGTACATGCCCGTTAATTTTTGTGGCTGACCGCTGTTGAAGTCAAACCCCAGATACCGGCCGAAATACCACACATTGGCCTCTTTTTGGGCCACAGCTATTGAAACAAACTGCAATAAAACCAGGATGAGTGTTAACCTTTTTTTCATGCCACAGTAAAATTAATTCAAATCCACATACGAAATAACTATTTCGTATGTGGATTTGTACTTAACTGATTTTAATTAAATTCTAATCCGTTAAAATTCACATTCCCATCAGCAAAATCAGTACATGTTTGATTGGTAAGTGAATTATTATTCCCTGTATTACAAATACTTTCCGGCGGGTTTGTGTCATCGCAAAATACCGCCACACCGGCCCAAACCGTATAAGACGGCGGAAACTGGAGGGTCTGGTCTGCGCAATGTTGATTGACTTCAGGTACACTGACATCAACCGAATAAGTCCCGAAAGCAACTCGCACCTCTGTACCTGTGACAACCGTTACATCATTGGCGTCATCATAGATTACAACTTTTACGGCATAATACGAGTTGCCCTGGTCCAGGCAATTGCATTCATTGTGTTGCCAACTTACGCTGACCACGTACGTCTGGGAAAAAACCGACGCTGCACTGAACAATAATGCAGCTACAAGCAATAGAATTTTTTTCATGATTTTTGAGTTTTTTAAAATGAGTAAGATTTAGAAAATAGTTGCCCGGTTTGTTCTGGTTAGTTAGGTGCCACACTGCAAAAACCGGTGAAATGCAGGGTGGCCCGGCCTGATGAACCTGTTAAGGCATTTTGCCAAGAAAGGTCTTGAATTTATGTTTTGAATGGCAGAACGTTCTTTTACGTAATAGCCGGGGCGACAGCTAACGGGTTCGCCTTCGCCAAGGCTACGGCGAACGAGGGTGAGGGTATAAATAGCTGCATACCAATCTGATACAGTATCTTCTGTTGTAAAAAAGTTGTTATTTGGTTTATGCCTTGCATCTTAATTGTCGTTGCATTTTGTTTGCTGGTCAACCATTGAATATCTTGTTGGTTTGTTTCTTTTTAACAGAATAGCAATGTCTGGTTAATACCGTGTAAAGGTAAGCATATTTTGAAGGAGAAACAAGAAAGGGAGATGACAGTTTTCAGCCTATGCGAAAACACAGGGTTTACAGACAGAATTATTTGCTATGAACTCAATATTAGCGGGTTTTGAAAATTGGTTGAGCAAATAAAATTCATCTGGTTTGGGATTTGGTGTTTAAAAATAAATTAATGTATTTATTTTTCGAAATTACTAAAATTCTTTTTCCTGAGTTCGAAATTGCGGCCGAGGTAAACTTTGCGGACATGCTCATCTTCGGCCAGTTCTTCAGCCGTGCCGGCTTTCAGGATAGAACCTTCAAACATAAGGTAGGCACGGTTTACAATGCTCAGGGTTTCATGCACATTGTGGTCGGTGATCAGGATGCCGATATTTTTGTCTTTCAGTCTGGAAACGATGGCCTGAATGTCTTCAACGGCAATGGGGTCAACACCGGCAAAGGGTTCGTCGAGCAGGATAAAATTAGGGCTTACCGACAAGGCCCTGGCGATTTCGGTCCGTCTGCGTTCGCCACCCGAAAGCTGGATGCCTTTATTTTTCCTGATCTGCCGAAGGCCGAATTCATCAAGCAGCGATTCCAGTTTGTCGCTTTGCTCATTTTTGGTCATTTTGGTGAACTGCATCACCGCCATAAGGTTATCTTCCACACTCAGATGCCTGAAAACGGAGGCTTCCTGAGCCAGGTAACCGATACCCAACTGTGCCCTTTTATACATAGGCATTTCCGTAATTTCTTTATCGTCCAGAAAGACTTTCCCCTCAAAGGGCTTGATCAGCCCGACCATCATATAAAATGTTGTTGTCTTTCCGGCACCGTTGGGGCCGAGCAGCCCGATAATTTCACCCTGGTTTAATTCAACCGATACTTTTTTTACGACGGTCCGCTGACGATATTTTTTAACAAGTTCACGGGTCCAGAGTTTCATAATTTGACGGCTTTTTTATCAGAATGGGTTCATTAAAAGATGCCTTCCCTCAATATATCATGCAAATGGATTACACCTATATATATAGTGTCTTTTACAACGGGAAGCTGGGTGATATTATTTTCCCGCATCAGGCTGAGGGCATCAACCAGCAGGGCGTCATGATTAATTGTTCTCGGGTTAACGGTCATGGTGTCAGCGGCTTTCAGCTTAAAATAGTCAGAATGATCCTGGATCATCCTTCTGAGGTCGCCGTCTGTGATGATTCCCACAAGCTTATCATCATCCAGTACAGCGGTAGCCCCCAGTCGCTTGGATGAAATTTCCAGGATTACATTATTCATGTCTTCGTTAATATCCACTTTGGGGACTTCATTGTTAATAGCCAGGTCTTCAACCCGCAAAAACATACGTTTTCCCAGTGAACCGCCCGGATGGACTTTGGCAAAATCTTTTGCCGTAAAACCGTGCAGTTCAAGAAGGCTTATGGCCAGAGCATCGCCCATAACCAGTTGGGCTGTTGTGCTGGAGGTGGGGACAAGGTTATTGGGGCAGGCTTCCTTTTCAACCGTAACATCCAGGACGATGTCAGCCTGTCTGGCGAGATAGGAAGAGGTATTCCCCACAATGGCAATTAATTTATTGTACCTTATTTTGAGCAAAGGGGCCAGCACTTTAATCTCGGGCGTTTCACCGCTTTTGGAAAGCATGATCACAACATCTTCTTTACGCACAATCCCCAGGTCGCCATGGATGGCATCGGCAGCATGCATAAAAACAGCAGGCGTGCCGGTGGAATTCAGCGTGGCCACAATTTTTTGTGCAATAATGGCGCTTTTGCCAATCCCGGTTACGATAACACGGCCTTTTGAATGATAAATCAGTTCAACAGCTTTTACAAACCGGTCATCAATTGAATGCGATAATTTTTTTATGGCTGTAAATTCGTGCTCAATGGCTGTTTTGGCTGACTTTTTTATTTTATTATTAACTTTCAATACTTTTTTTGTTAAAAAGTTGCTTATAAGAAATGAATTATTATTATATTTGTTAAAGCATCATGAAAAGGGGATTAAAAATCCTTATTATCAAATCGTAGCATGATTTTTTAAATTTCATTTTCACTGCAAAGATAGTTTATATCTAACTAAACGATGGATAGCGTAAAGGATAAATTCGGAATAATGGAACTCTTGAAGACCTTTTTCGGGTTTTCAAGTTTCAAAGGGAAACAGGAGGTCATCATCAATAACCTGATGGAAGGGAGGGACACCTTTGTGGTTATGCCTACCGGTGGGGGCAAATCGCTTTGTTACCAGTTGCCTGCACTTACCAGGCCGGGAACCGCCATCGTGGTATCCCCTCTTATTGCCTTGATGAAGAACCAGGTGGATATGATCAGGAATTTCGGCACTCAAATCGGCATTGCCCATGTGATGAATTCCTCTTTATCCAAAACAGAGATGAACCTGGTTAGGGAAGACCTGCTGGCTGAAAAGACCAAGTTGCTTTACATGGCCCCCGAATCGCTGACTAAACAAGAAAATATTGATTTTCTGCAAAAAATTGACATCTCTTTCTATGCCATTGATGAAGCCCATTGCATTTCGGAATGGGGACATGATTTCAGGCCGGAATACCGGAAACTCAGGCCGATCATTGATGCCATCGGACAAGATGTCCCGATTATTGCCCTCACGGCAACGGCTACCTTAAAGGTTCAGGAAGATATTTTGAAAAACCTTGAAATCCCTGATGCCAATGTCTATAAATCTTCCTTCGACCGCGAAAACCTGTATTATGAAGTCAGGCCCAAGACGAAAGATGTCATTAAAGACATTATTAAATACATCAAGACCCAGCCGGGGAAATCGGGTATCGTCTATTGCCTTTCGCGCAAAAAAGTGGAAGAGATTGCCGAAACCCTTGTGGTGAACGGCATTAAGGCATTGCCCTATCATGCCGGACTGGATGCGGCCACCAGGAGGACAAACCAGGATATGTTCCTGATGGAAGATGTGGATGTTATTGTGGCCACTATTGCTTTCGGAATGGGCATTGACAAACCGGATATCCGGTACGTAATCCACCATGATATACCGAAAAGCATTGAAGGTTATTATCAGGAAACGGGACGGGGCGGCCGCGACGGCGGTGAAGGCAACTGCATTGTTTTCTACAGCTATGATGATATTCAGAAACTTGAAAAGTTTAACAAAGACAAGCCGGTAGCCGAGCAGGAAATTGCCAAGGAACTGCTGTTTGAAACTGTGTCTTATGCCGAGTCTTCGGTGTGCAGGCATAAGCTGTTGCTGCATTACTTTGGAGAAATATCTACCAAAGAGAACTGCGGTGCCTGCGACAACTGCCTTCACCCGAAAGAAAAATTTGAAGGGAAAGATGACATCAGGCTGGTACTGAAAGCCATTGACCAAACAAAACAGCAGTTCAAGGCCAAGCTTATTGCCGATATCTTGTCCGGTAAAAAAAGCGGGGATATTAAATCCATAAAACTTGATCAAAGTGAAATGTTTGGCAAAGGCAGCGACCACGAATCTAAATACTGGAACATGGTTGTCCGCCAGGCATTGATCAACAGGCTGATTGATAAGGAAATTGAAAACTATGGCATCCTTAAACTGACCCCTGAGGGCAAAGAGTTTATTAAAAAACCGTATAGCATCCTTATTGCCAGGGACCATGATTATGAGAGCGGAGACGATGATTCCATCATTACGGCAAATGGAGGTCAAAAGACCAGCGGTGCCGATCCCGCATTATTTTCTATGCTGAAAGACCTGCGCAAAGAAATATCGCACAGTGAAAACCTGCCGCCTTTTGTCATTTTCCAGGATCCGTCGCTGGAAGATATGACCATTCAATATCCGATCAAAGAGGAAGAATTAAAACAAATTATTGGTGTTGGGGCCGGAAAAGCTGCGAAATACGGACAGCCCTTCCTTGAACTTATCCAGCAGTATGTCGAAGAAAATGAAATTACCCGGCCTTCCGATATGATCATCAAATCGGTGGTTAACAAGTCGGGGCTGAAAGTATATATCATTAAAAGCATTGACCGTAAATTGCCGCTGGCAGATATTGCCCACGCCAAAAACCTTACTTTAAGTGAGTTGCTTACCGAAATCGAAACAATTGTTGCTTCGGGTACCCGCCTGGATATCAATTATTATATTAATGAATATGTGGACGAGTATCACCAGGACGATATTTACGATTATTTTTCGGAAGCCGAAACCGATTCCGTTGTTGGGGCACTTGCCGAACTCGGTGAATCGGAATATACCGAAGAGGAAATCAGGCTGATGCGAATCAAATTCTTATCGGAAGTTGGCAATTAAGGGTATGAAAAAAATAATATTTCTGGTACCGGCCTTTTTCATTCTGTTTTCATGTTATCACGAAGCCAGGGATAACACACCCGTGCCCCATCCGCTTTTTTCATCCGGACAAATGGTGGATATTTTAACTGATGTTCAACTGGCCGAGGCGGTTATTGCCCGTAACCGGATTGAACGGAAATATTTAAAGAAAGGGTACAATGATTCAGTTTACCGGGTGATATTTGAACATTACAACATTACCGCCGAACAGTTAAAAGACAACATCAATTACTACAATTCGGACCCCAGGGAAATGGAAACGATTTATGATAAAGTACTTTCCAATCTGGGCCGCCTGAAAAGCGAACTGGAAATGGAAACAAAAAAGGAAGAAATTAAAAAGAACAAAGTCCCGGGTAAATAACACAGGCCGGGGCGCCTGTGTTTTGTGAAGAAGAGATATCATTATTTATTTTCGCTGCGGTTTTAATCAGTTTCTTGGCATCTCAAAAAGCCAACTTTAATTCGGAGACTTTGATGTTCCAACTTACGATACCGGGCATTGACGAAGAATTGGCTTTTAGGGGGATAGGACTATTAAGCCAGGTACTTGTTGGTCGTTGGAAAATAAAAAGATTGAACTTTGGTAATCCAGGTATTTTAATAACTTTAGTAATTATAACTGCAATAGCAATACCCGTCGGACTTAACTATTTTCGAAATAAACTTTCCATAAATACATTTGAAACTTTTTCAGAACCGAAACAATTAACTTTGGGAAGCATTGTGTGGCATAATGGTATAATTGATGGTCTAACAGTTAAGAAAATGGGTCTCTTTATTCCTGTAAAAATAAAAAGAATTGACAGCAACCGGGCCGTTTTTTTTCTGTGACAATTGAATAATATATTATCCCATATTTTCAAAAAAACAAACGACTATCTTTCGGGAAACAAAGAATTTCTATTAACCTTGCAAAGAAAAAACCAGACCACCATGAAATTGAACCGGCTTGTTGCATTTGTTGCTATTTTCGTCTTTTTGCTAACCGCATTCAAACCCCTGACGAGCCAAAGTGAAAAACCTGCCGTTATCCCCATTCCCGTTGAAATGAAGATGAAACAGGGGGAATTTATTCTCAACAGTAAAACAAAGATCGTTTCTTCTGATAAAAAAGAAATCAGACAAGTAGCGGAATATTTTAAAACATGGATTGAAAAACCCACAGGATTTAAGTTGAAGTACGGAAAAGAGAAGACAAAATCCAACGCCATTGTTTTCCGTCTGGTAAATAATGACAGTCTGTGAAATGAAGGATACCTGCTGAGTGTAAGTCCCGAAAAAGTTGTCATCTCCGCCAACAATGCAGCGGGTTTGTTTTACGGCGTTCAGACCGTGTTTCAGTTGCTGCCTCCGGAGATATACAATCCGCAGAAAATCAAGGGGATGGCGTGGATCATGCCGGCGGTTTCTGTTTTCGACAAACCCCGTTTCAGCTGGAGGGGAATGCATCTCGATGTTTCGCGGCATTTCTTCCCGAAAGAATTCATCAAAACCTATATTGACCTGATCGCCATGCACAAAATGAATGTATTCCACTGGCACCTGACCGATGACAACGGCTGGCGTATCGAGATCAAAAAATATCCTGAACTTACCAGTATCTGTGCCTGGCGGGTGCACCGTGAAGACCAGCCCTGGCGTAAAACTTCCGACCCGAAACCAGGTGAAAAAGCCACTTATGGCGGATTCTACACACAGGAAGACATCCGTGAGATCGTAAAATATGCGGCGGAACGGCAGGTGATGATCGTTCCCGAAATAGAAATGCCCGGCCATACCAGCGAAGTGTTTGCCGCTTATCCCTCGCTGTCGTGCAAGGGTAAAAAGACTTTTGTCAGGCCGGGAAGTTACTGGCCGAACAGTGACATTTTCTGCGCCGGCAACGACAGCGTTTTTATCTTTTTGGAAGAGGTGCTGGATGAAATGATGGAACTGTTCCGCGGATGACCTCTTTGGCGGAAGTGGCCTGGAGCCCGGCAAATAAACGGAACTGGGACGATTTCAGAAAACGGCTGAACACCCAGTTCAAACGGTTCGGTTTCATGGGGGTAAACTTTTCCAAAGGTTCGTGGAAGGTGGATATTGTCCCGAAAATGACAAAAGACGGAAAACGGTTCAGGATAAAAATGGAAACCGAAACGCAACAAAAACCAAAAGAATAATAATTATTTAATGAAACAATTGATAATTATACGTACAATTTTACTATTTTCCACGTTGATTCTTGCAAGAATATTGACCGCAATTATTGTAATTGCAAGCCGGATACAATACAACAAAAAATGAACATCTATATTTTAATTGGAACAACGACAGTAACGGCTGCTTTTTTTGCTTATTCAATAGCTGTTATTACAGAACAAATTAAGAAAAAAGTAAATCGTTTTGTCCTTACATTTCTGACATTAGGAATTAGTCTGGATATTACTGCAACTTCGTTTATGATTTACGGTTCGTCGAATTCTGCATTTACCCTGCATGGGTTTATTGGCTATTCTGCATTATTGGCAATGCTGATTGATACATTCCTGATTTGGAAATATTATTTAAAATTTGGCGAAAAAATCAATAATGTTATCCATCGCTATTCATTGGTGGCATATTTGTGGTGGATAATGGCTTTTATAACCGGGGGATTGCTTGTTGCTTTGGCAAAATAAACGACTTTACTCCGCAAGTGAACAAGCTGTTATGAACTTAATCGGAAAGGTTTACTTTGCGAATGAATTTACGTACAACTATTTTAACTTTTTCTTTAATTTTCGGATTGACAGGTTACTCGTCATTTACCCGTGGAATTTATGGCATGAAGAATCCAAAAAAAACAAATAAGGAAACGATTGCCCGATCTTCAAAAAAATATAAAATTCCACAGGCAGACAACTACGAATTAGATACTTCGTACCTGTCATTTTTGTTTTCGCCTGATACAACCCGATACAGAGAACAGATAAAAAATCACTATCAGCCTTTACAGGTACTTTACTATGACAAAAACGGACAATTGGAATCTTTTCAGATCAATTATTATGCCGGAGGTTTTCCAAACCTGCATTGGGACAGGGACAGTATTTTGACAACCTTTCCGCCCCGGGTACAAGCACCGCCTGACAGTGTTATTCCACTTGACCATAAAAACCACAATTCATGAAAAAATTGTCCTGGCTTTTTTTTGTAATTACTATCCTGACTGCCTGTAGTAAGCAGGAACCCAAACAACCCGTTGACTACATCAATCCCTTCATCGGGACCGGTGGCCACGGCCACACTTATCCGGGTGCTGTGGTGCCTTTCGGGATGGTGCAGTTGAGCCCCGATACCCGCAAAGACAGTTGGGACGGCTGCTCGGGCTATCATTATTCCGACAGAGTGGTTTTCGGGTTCAGCCATACACACCTGAGCGGAACAGGCGTGGGCGATTACGGCGACATCCGTTTTATGCCCACAATTGGCCCGTTGCAGACAAACCCCGGAACAGCTCAATATCCTGATTCGGGTTATGCCTCCCGCTTCAGTCATGAGAAAGAGCTGGCCAAAGCAGGTTATTACGGTGTTTACCTTCAGGATTATGACATTTATGTTGGCCTGACAGCAACCGAACGGGCCGGATTTCACAAGTATATGTTTGCCGGCGGTGGAAAAGCCCACATCATGATTGATTTGAAAGAAAGCATTACTTCCGAGAAGATTCTTGATTCCCGCATTAATATAATCAGCGATCATGAAATTGCCGGATTGAGACGAACGGACGGTTGGGCAAATGACCAGTATGTTTATTTCTATGCCGTTTTCAGCAAACCGTTCAAATCGTTTGGCATCGTTGAAAATGATATTGAAAAGCCCGGCAAAACGAAAGCACGGGGGAGCAACCTGAAAGCATGGGTTGATTTTGATGTGGATGCCGGAGATATAATTTATGTAAAGGCAGGCATATCCCCTGTGGATGTTGAAGGAGCCAAAAACAACCTGTATGCGGAAATTCCCGGATGGGATTTTGACAATGTGGTTTATTCCGCCAGAAAAAAATGGGCCGGTCAAATTCAAAAAATACAAGTTGGCGGGGGTACTGATGCACAAAAGGAAGTTTTTTACACGGCGCTCTATCATACCATGCTGGCGCCCAATATTTATTCGGATGTTGACGGCAGATACCGCGGGCATGACCACAAAGTTCACCGTGATACCACCTTTACGATGTACACTGTTTTTTCGCTTTGGGATACTTTCAGGACACTGCATCCTTTGTTTACCATCATCGAACGGAATCGTACCGTGGATTTGATCAAATCCATGCTGAATATGAACAAGTTTGACGGTTTGTTACCGGTGTGGGAACTGGCCGGCAACGAAACCAACTGCATGATCGGTTACCATGCCGTTCCGGTTATTGTTGATGCTTATGCAAAGGGAATCCGCGGTTTTGATGCATCCCTGGCGTTGGAAGCCATGCAGGCCTCGGCCCATGCCAACTGGTCCGGGCTGGATTATTTGAGAAAAAAAGGATACATCCCGGCAGACAAAGAAGGCGAGTCTGTCTCAAAAACCCTTGAGTATGCTTACGATGACTGGTGCATTTCAAAAATGGCCAACATGCTTGGCAGGAATGAGATTGAGAAAGAATTTTTGCAACGTGCCCAATACTACAAAAACCTGTTTGATAAGGAAACCGGGTTTTTCAGAGGCCGGAGAAACGGCAGCTTCGTGAAACCCTTCGATCCCACCGAGGTCAATTTTATGCTCACCGAAGCCAATGCCTGGCAATACAACTTTTTTGTTCCGCAGGATATCAATACACACATTGACTTATTGGGTGGCGATAAAAAATATGAAGTCAAACTGGATGAACTTTTCAGTTCCAACGCAAAGATGTCAGGACGTGACCAATCCGATATTACCGGGCTGATCGGGCAGTATGCCCACGGCAACGAACCCGATCACAACGTGGCCTATCTATACAATTATATTGGCAGCCCGTGGAAAACACAAGAACTGGTACACCGGATAATGAATAAACTTTATACGGACAGCCCTGACGGATTGAGCGGCAATGAAGACTGCGGGCAAATGTCGGCCTGGTACGTGATGAGTGCAATGGGGTTTTACCCCGTGACGCCCGGAAGCGTTATCTATGTGCTGGGGACACCTGAATTTGATTCGCTGACAGTCAATTTGGAAAACGGAAATATTTTTAAGATCAGGGCGAAGAATTTGTCGAAAGACAATTTTTATGTTCAAAGTGTCAGTTACAACGGAAAGCCCCGGACGAAATCATACCTCACTCACCAGATGATCATGGAGGGGGGAATTCTTGAATTTGAAATGGGAAGCCAGGCAAAACCTGAATTCGGAAAAGCAAAGGAAAACCGTCCGGTCCGGAAAATCACAAAGTATCCCATAACCCCGGTGCCTTATTTTAAAGCCATCTCAAAAACTTTTGAAAACCGCCTGACTGTTGAGATTGATGATCTTTATGAGGATGCGCATATCAGATGGGGGTATCAGACAACGGAAGATGAACCGGCTTTGAAAAAATATATCCGGCCCTTTGAGATCACCCGGGACACAAAATTCACAGCCGTGGCTTCCCGGAACGGCAAAAACAGTTTTTTTGAGAATGCAGAATACGTTAAAATACCGGCCGGCAGAACAGTGAAGGTAAAAAACCCGTATAGCCCGCAATACACCGGCGGCGGCGACAAAGCACTGGTGAACACCCTGCGTGGTGGCCGGGATTTTACAACCGGAAACTGGCAGGGCTATTACGGCGTTAACCTGGATGCTGTGATTGATCTGGGTGAAACACAAAAGATAAGTAAAATGGGTGCCGGTTTCCTTCAGGATCAGAATTCATGGATTTTCATGCCCGAATGGGTGACGTTTGAAGTATCTGCGGACGGGAAAGATTTTATAGGAGCCGGCAGGGCCCAAAACGATGTTGACACCCATGCCGGAGGAGGAATAATCAAAAACTTTGAGGTTCGTTTCCCAAAACAAGAAGTCAGGTACATTCACGTCATTGCTAAAAACCGGGGACAATGTCCGGCCTGGCACGAAGGCGCCGGAAATCCCGCCTGGATATTCGTGGATGAGGTTTGGTGGAAATAAATGTTAAAAGATTTATAACCGAATACTGGATGTCATAGTTGGTTTGAAACCCATTATCTGTTTTTGCCGTGAAATTGAAAGAAAAACATAAAATGATAAATTTGCTACAAGAAAATAAAGAGAAAGCCAACATATTACTTGAAAATCATGTAAAGATTACGCAGCATGAAGTTGATGCATGGGGAAAGGATTTTGAAAAAGTAAGCTCCGGCTCATTGGATTTTTTACTTGTTGACGATAACAACAGGCCTGTTTGCGTACTCGAAGCCAAAAAAGAAGATTTACACCCGTTAGTAGCAAAAGAACAAGCAAGAAAATATGCAAAACCGTAAATGCTCAATTTATCATTTTATCAAACGGGATTGTCCATTACTTATGGAACTTAGAAAAAGGAAACCCAAAGCCAATCTATAAATTTCCATCGCCGGACGAAATTGGCGCCATTAAAAATTGGAATCCTGACCGTCAGACATTAGCAAATGAACCTGTTGATGATGACTATATTGTTGCCGTTCAAATGCCTGATTACAAAGAAAAACCCGGCTGGAACGGAACCATTGAAAAGAGCAAAGATTTTATTTGGGATAACGGACTTCGCTTTTTGCGCTATTATCAGAAAACAGCTATTCATAAATTGCAAGAGGAAGGCGAAGAAACAGAAGTTTTTGTTTCGCGTGATTTTGAAAAGAAATTTTTGATAAACCCGAGGAATATTTTAATCTGGAAAAACTGCGAAAAGCAGCCCGAATCGACCGTAAAATTTCCATTCGTGAGGTGGTAGAAAAAATATTTGGCATCATTCCAAAATTCAAATCAAAAGACGAATTGTTAGAAGAGGAATTTGATAAATTTATTTCTATTTATTCGCCTGATGAAGACGTGAATGTCAGGGCGTTGAAATATTTCTTTAAAGCCTATGTGGTTGACCAAAATGTTCGGGAGATTTTAAAATCAAAAGATTTTCAGGCATTGCATACCAATGCTGTATTACCTATCTCGGAGTTTAAAAAGGTTGCCCCGAAATACAGGGAGGTTATCCCCGAATACATTAAAGATTACGTGAATCTGGAACAATTTGCAGCGTAAACAGATGCCTGAAAAGTTTCAAAATAAATATCGAATCGAATCCACCCGGCTGCAAAGTTGGGATTATGGATGGAACGGTGCGTATTTTATCACGATGGTTACCCATGACAGAAAGAATTATTTCGAAGAAATTGAAAATGGTAAAATGATAAAATCGGAATTGGGATCGATTCTGAATGATGAAGGGTTAAAAACACTCCATATCAGACCCGATATGAATATCATTTTGGATGAATATTATCAAAATGGAATTGTTCCTTGGCTAAGAAGTGGTGAAGTCTCACAAGGCTATATAAAATCAGCTGAAATACATATTACAAAAGATGCTTTAAAAAATTCATCAGCAAAAATATTTCCTATTAATACTGTTTTAGTGGCAATGTATGGTGCAACAGCAGGGCAAGTTGGTATATTGAAATTTGAAACATCAACGAATCAAGCTATTTGTGGTATTTATCTAAATGATAAAGTAATTCCAGAATACCTGTATTTGATATTAAAATCACAAAAAGATTATCTTATTTCTCTCAGTGGTGGTGCTCAGCCTAATATTTCTCAAAAAATAATAGACGGGGCAAAAATGGTGGTAGAAAACTACATGCCCCAAATTGACATTGACCCCGATTGGGAAATGGTGGAGCTGGGTGAAGTAGCAGATATTACTTCAAGCAAAAGAATTTATAAAGATGAATATGTTACATCCGGAATACCTTTTTATAGAACTAAAGAAATAGTAGAATTATCAAAAGGATTACAACCGAGTTTAGAATTATTTATTTCAGAAGAACGATATAAAGAAATTAAAACGAAATATGAAATTCCCAAATTAGGTGATATTTTAATTTCAGCAGCAGTAGGAACACTCGGCATATCTTGGGTTGTAAACAACCCTAATCCTTTTTATTTTAAAGATGGAAATCTTGTTTGGTTTAAAGATTTTAAAAATGTTAACTCAGAATATTTAAAGCTCGTTTTAGATGTATTTGTTCCACAACAAATTCATATTCTTTCTGCTGGGGCAGCATACAACATAATAGAATTTAAGACCCGGTTGAGCCCGAAAAATCAGCAATAAAGCTCTTTGAGCAAAAGCAAATACGAATATATTGGGATGAATAAAAAACCAAACACCATCATTTTGCGGCATATACTTTTCTTCACACAACACAATAAACTTAAAAGGGAACAACATAATATACTTAAATCTATTCAACATAATATACGTATATTTGCACAACATAATATACTTAATACGACACAAAGAACTTAACAGAAAATTAATATCATGATAACACCGGCACAAAAACTTGCAGAGTCTCTTGAAGTGCTTAAAAAACTTCAGAATAAGTATGGGACATTGGTGGTACGTTCGGAGCAGTTGTCGCGTACACATCGGGAACGCTTGCTGGCTAACGGTTATTTACGGGAAGTGATCAAAGGATGGTATATTGTTTCCCGGCCCGGTGAGCAAAACGGAGATAGTACCTCCTGGTATGCCTCCTTCTGGGATTTTTGCGCCGAATACCTGGAACACCGTCTGGGTGATGAATGGGTTATTTCCCCTGAACAGTCGCTCATGCTTCATGTTGGCAACAAAACTGTTCCCAGGCAACTTTTTGTCAGGTCGCCGCGCGGCAACAACAATGTGGTTCAGCTACCTTTCGGAATTTCTGTTTTTGATGCCAGGGCGGCACTGCCCGATACAAATGACCTGACTACACTTAACTGCATCCGGCTTTATACATTGCCGGCAACACTCATTGCCTGTTCAGAAAGGTTTTTCAAACAAAACCCCACCGATGTGCGTACAGCGCTGTACATGATTAATGACACTTCGGAACTTCTCGTCCCATTACTTGATGGCGGAAGATCATCTGTTGCAGGGCGCCTTGCCGGTGCTTTCAGAAACATTGGCAGGCATGAAATGGCAGATGAGATTATCAACGCCATGAAAGCTGCCGGGTTTGATATTCGCGAAAAAAACCCGTTCACCGGGATATTTCACCCGTTTGAATTACAGCGGCAGATTTCCCCGAATGTTTACCGTATCAGCCAAATGTGGCAGGCAATGAGAGAAGTTGTTCTGGAGCGCTTTCCCGGCCCGCCCGGACTAAAGATAAAATTAAGTGATTATTTAAAAACATTGGATGAAGCCTATTTATCCGATGCATATAATTCACTCTCTATTGAGGGTTACCGGGTTAGGGACGAATTGATAGAAAGGGTAAAAAGCGGTTCCTGGGACCCGGAAAATAATCCTCAAGACAAAGAAAATGCAAACGCATTGGCGGCAAGAGGTTACTGGCTTGCGTTTCAATCGGTAAAACAAAGTATTGGAAAAATATTTTCCGGTCAAAACCCCGGCAGTGTGGTTCGTGGAGATCACAGAATCTGGTATCGTGAATTATTTACTCCGTCTGTCACAACAGGCTTGTTAAAACCTTCCGACCTTGCCGGTTACCGAAATGGAAATGTTTTTATCCGTCAGTCAAGACATGTGCCTCCCGGTCCGGAAGCCGTCAGAGATACCCTACCCGGCTTTTTCGATCTGCTTGAAAAAGAAACCGAACCGGCAGTGCGTGCTGTGCTGGGACATTTTTTCTTCGTCTATATTCATCCTTACAGCGACGGCAACGGAAGAATAGCACGCTTTCTGATGAATGTTTTGCTTTCTTCCGGAGGATTTCCATGGACTGTCATTCCACTGGAGAAACGTGATGATTATATGGCAGCACTTGAAAAAGCAAGCTCCGAAAACAATATCACACCATTCACGGAATTTGTGGCTGCGCAGGTTGAAAAAGCATTGAGATAATTCATTCGAACTTTTCATCTGTTTATAATTTTGAAATATTTGATAAGGCACCTGCTTTTATGGGATTATTTGGTTAGGAATAGTAATGTGATGAATTCCTTTTTCGTTATTGGAAGGGTAATTTAATTTTTCAGATCATAGTGAAAGATAATAGCTGCAAAAGGAACTATTGGTGAACCAAAAAATTTATGTAACTTTATCGGAGAAAAAAAGAAACTGATTTCCTGACCCAAAACCTGCAATGATGAAAAATTTAATTTCTTTTTGTTTTGTCCTGTTGTTCACAGGGCAAACCTTAACCGCCCAGTCAACATTTAACCGGGTTTATTACAAGCCGGATCAATGGGGACAACTGGCAGCCAGCTCCATGGCCAAAACGTTTGACGGTTCTTTTGTCATCGCCGGAAACTTCAATTACACAAACTTTATTTTTTACCGGAACGTATCGCTACGGAAAAAACAGCAGTTCGGATTTACTTTGCATAAATCTGGATGATCAGGGTGATCTGATCCGGAGTTGGGCGTTTTCGGCAAACGGGAACATAAATCCCAGGTCGGTTTGCCGGACTGTTGACAGCGGTTTTATTTTTACAGGTCATATTTATTTTTCTTCTTATCGTTCCCGAGATGAATTATTCGTACTGAAAACCGACGGACAGGGGAATCTCCTTTGGGCCAAAATAATGACCGGCGAAAATCTTAACACATACGGTTACACGGTAAAACAAACATCTGATTCAGGATATATTTTAACCGGCGCTTTCAGTGACCGCGATAATTTTACTTACAGTACAATTTTTATGAAACTGACCCCGGAAGGAAGTGTCGAATGGGCAGGTCAATACGGTTTTCCGGATTTATTTAGTTTGGTTGACGACGTACTTCCTGTCCATCACTTCTCTTTTAATCCTTTGAACATGTCCCCGGCCCAGGGCTTTCACTTCGCAACCCAGTTCAAAATACCTTTTGATTTTGTCATCGGGCAGCATCCCGAATGCATCAATCACTGCAATGGGGCCGCCAGCCCATTTGACTATATCTTCCGGCAAAAGGTCTTTATACTCCTCGTGGGGAACAGCGAAAATAACAGCCTCTACCCCTTTCAGTGAGCCTTTCAGGTCTTTACTGACCCTGGATTCGGTAAGATGTTCCTGGTTTCTGAAAAACCGTGACCATGATGTTCCCAACGAAGGATAAGTTTCCTGAATTTCCAGTTCATACCAATGGTCAACATAAGGATCATGAACCCGCATCTCCGCCCCCATTTCAGTCAATTTTCTTACCACCATCTCGCTGCCGCTGTAACGGGTATCGCCCACGTCCTGCCGGTAGCTGGCGCCACAGATCAGCACATCGGCACCGGCTATGTAACGGTCCATATTTCGAAGGGCATCGCGCGTAAGTTGTGCCACATGCAATCCCCTGGTGTCGTTAATGTCAATGGCTGTTGGTGTGATCTTAAACAAGCTGTCCCCGTCTTCAAAGCCGAGGATATGCTTATAAGCCCAATAACCCAGCCCGCCGTCTTTCGGAAGGCAATATCCGCCGATTCCAGGCCCCGGAAAGATTATATTGCTGTGTGTGGGCCTCATCTTGATGGCATTGATCACCTTGATCAGGTCAACACCATTGCGTTCGGCAAAAATGCTCCACTCGTGAAGATAAGCCAGAATAGTGGCACGATAAGAATTTTCCACAATCTTGGTGGTTTCCGATTCGATGGGCCTGTCCATTACCGTGAGTGGATATTCATCGGTATTGAGCACTTCATGCAGGAATTTCTCAACTCGTTGGCGGGCTTCCGGGTTGCAGCCGCTGCAGACCCTCCAGAAATCACGGATACTCGAAACGTATTCCCTGCCCGGCATTACCCGTTCAAAACTGTGTGCCAGCAAGGGTACCGAATCAATCCCTCTTTTGGTAAACGCCTTTTTTAATATCGGCCAGGCCACAAACTCGGTCGTTCCCGGTGCAACGGTTGTTTCGATCAGCACAAGACAGTGAGGCTGCATCTTTTCTCCGATGGTTTTCATGGTGGCTTCAAGGGCAGCCATATCGGCTTCGCCCGTCCGCATATTTCCCAGTTCCTTTTTCTTGTAATCGCATTGAACATCAACCACTACTACATCAGCCAGTTTAAGGCAGTCGCTGTTGAAAGTGGCCACGAGGGTTTTCTTTTCATTGACACAGCGGTCAATCAGTATATCCACTTCCGGGTCTTCGGCTTTAACAGGGGAAACACCCCGGCTGAGAACAGGGATCTTCCAGTAACTTCTCACACTGGGCCTTTGCGAGCCAATAACAAATTTATCGGGTTTCCCGTTTTCATCAACGGTGTCGGCAACGATGGCCGCCATCACGGCACCCACAAAACCAACGCCCATCACCACAACCACTTCTTTGCCTTCGGCTTTGGCTTTGTCGGCCAGTTTCTTTATTTTTTCATATTCAGCCTGAAAGTCTTCAGGTTTTGGGATGGGAAACTTTTCGCCCGCCGGGCTTACCGAGTATTTAATTTCTTCTTTCATGTTTTTTGGTTTTTATGTGATTAGCCATTTCATCAGTAAAAAAACAAAAAAAGCTGTTTCAGATTAAAACAGCCGTTTTCAAAAAAGGTTTACAAACCTTTACCTCATCGGATATTTTTTAAATATTTCCCCTGATTTCATCAAAATATCAACATACTGTGCCCTGCGATAGGCGTAAGGATCGTCAATATTTTTCTTTGAAAGATTGCCGCGAAAATCATCCAATGTGTCAACCATTTTGTTGGCCATCCAAATCTCCATATCTTCAAGCATTTTTGTAATTTGCTGAGGGCCATGTTTGTAAACGGTACTGACCACCTGAACTGCATCTGCTCCTGCGAGGATCATTTTCACTACATCGCCACCGGTAAATATACCCCTGTTGGCGCAAATGTCAGCATTGATGTTATCGTAAAGCAAGCCAACATATCTCAGCGGCAACCGGCTGTCATACTCCGTACTCAGGTTATAGGGAAAATGCAATTTTTCCAGTTCAATGTTAATATCCGGCTGAAACAGGCGGTTGAATAAAACAAACCCGTCAACCTTTTTCATGTCCATTTCCTTAAAAACATACAAGGGGTTGGTATAAAACGGACTCAGTTTTACACTGACGGGAATTTTTACCGATTTCTTCACTCCCTGGATCACATCCAGCTCTTCATTAAGTATGGATCGGCCATCCATCTCGAAATCTTTCGGATTGTTGTAAAAATTAAGCTCCAGTGCATCGGCACCGGCAGATTCCAGTTTTCTGGCATATTCGTACCATGTGTCGTCATACACTGCGTTGAGGCTGGCAATCAGCGGAATGTTCAATGCTTTTTTGGCATCTTCAAAGTGCATCAGGAATTCCTCGGGGCCGGATTCATACACATCACTCGGAAAAAGCGAAGCCATCTCGGCATTACGATTCTCGTATTCGGTCAGGTCCTGATCCAACTGCATGTTTTCAATCTGTATCTGTTCTTCAAACAGGGATTTATAAACGACAGCAGCCGCACCGGCATTTTCAAGTTTTTTCAACATGTTGATATCGGTAACCAGGTTGCTGGCACCTATGATGATCGGGTTTTTTAGTTTTAACCCGAGATATGTGGTTGAAAGGTCCATGACAGATATTAATTTAAGGTTCTTTTCTATTGTTTAATTGCGAGGCGTAAAATTACGATTATTTCATATTAATAATTACGGGCACACAATCTAAATTCATTTTAAATTGTCTTTTCCAAATAAATCCTGTCAAATTTTCAATGCTTTATTCAGTATTTTTGCATTTCTTTTTCCAGGGGATGTTTCCTGGTCCTTTCAAAACAGGGAATTAACGCCGGGAACACATTTAAAATTTGGTTAATAAACAGTTAAACATTATAAAAAGGATGAAACGGACAAAAAAATTCACCACCTGCGATGGCAATTTTGCCGCTGCACATGTGGCTTATATGTTCAGCGAAGTGGCTGCGATTTATCCCATTACGCCCTCTTCACCCATGGCTGAATATGTTGATGAATGGGCTGCTTTTGGCAAAAAAAATATTTTTGATGAAACGGTCAGGCTTGTTGAAATGCAGTCGGAAGGCGGCGCCTCGGGTGCTGTGCACGGTTCGCTGCAATCGGGAGTGTTGACGACTACATTTACCGCTTCACAGGGACTCTTGCTGATGATCCCCAACATGCATAAAATATCCGGTGAATTATTACCGGGCGTGTTTCATGTCAGTGCCCGCAGCCTGGCTGCCCAGGCATTATCAATTTTTGGCGACCATAGTGATGTGATGAGCACACGAAATACAGGCTTTGCCATACTGGCAACAAGTAGTGTTCAGGAGATTATGGATATTGCTGCCGTGGCACACTTTGTTGCCTTGCGTTCGCGGATTCCATTCCTGCACTTTTTTGACGGGTTCCGAACATCCCACGAAATACAGAAAGTTGAATACTTTGATGTGGATGACCTGAAATATCTCTTTCCTTATGAAGATTTGAAAAAGTTCAGGGAAAATGCCCTCCGTCCTGATAAACCGGTTACAAGGGGTACAGCACAAAATCCGGATATCTATTTCCAGACACGTGAAGCCATCAACAGGTTTTATGATCCTGTCCCTGACCTGGTGGAAGAATATATGCAGGAGATAACCAAACTGACAGGCCGCGAATATCATCCGTTTGTTTATTACGGTGCCAAAGATGCCGAATATGTGGTTGTTGCCATGGGCTCGGTTAACGAAACCATTCGCGAAACCGTGGATTATCTGGTAAACCGGGGTGAAAAAGTGGGATTGGTCGTTGTTCATCTCTATCGGCCATTTTCGGAGAAATACCTTCTGAAGGTTATGCCTGAAACCGTAAAACGAATTGCGGTACTCGACCGTACCAAAGAACCGGGCTCGAACGGAGAACCGATGTATCTGGACATTAGAGAAATTTATTACGGCAAAGAAAATGCCCCCCTTATTGTTGGCGGACGTTACGGGCTGAGTTCAAAAGACACTACCCCGGCTATGATCGTTTCGGTTTATAACAACCTGAAACAAAAAGAACCGAAGAATGGTTTTACCGTAGGCATTGTTGACGATGTTACATTCAAATCGTTGCCGTTGCTGCCTGAGATCAGCATCACCCCAAAGGGTTCATTTGAAGCCAGATTTTATGGTTTGGGCGCTGACGGAACGGTAGGCGCCAACAAAAACTCAATCAAGATCATCGGGGAAGCCACCGACAAATATGTACAGGCTTATTTTGCCTATGATTCCAGGAAATCGGGAGGAATCACAACTTCGCACCTTCGTTTTGGTGATTTTCCCATCCGGTCAACTTACCTGGTGGGCACACCCGATTTTGTTGCTTGTCATGTACCTTCTTATTTAGGAAAGTATGATATGTTGAAAGGCATAAAAAAAGGCGGCACCTTCCTGCTGAACAGCATCTGGGATGACGAAGAAACCAAACGCCGCCTGCCCGATGAAATGAAGAAGCAACTGGCAGAAAACAAGGTAAAGTTTTACATGATCAATGCCACAAAAATTGCGAAGGAGATTGGCCTGGGAAGCCGTACCAATACCATTATGCAGGCTGCATTTTTCAAAGTTTCAGGTGTTATCCCTTATGAGCAGGCTGATGAACTGATGAAAACTTTCATTAAGAAAACTTACGGCACAAAAGGGGAAGAAATAGTCCGGATGAACTATGCCGCCGTGGACAAGGGCTCCGAAGTGGAAGAAATAAAAGTGCCGAAAGAATGGGCTGATATAACATTGAAGAAAGGAAAGGACCCCTATGCCGACATGCCCGATTTTATCCGCAATGTGGTAAAACCCATTGACCATCTCAAGGGCGACGATTTACCGGTTAGTGCTTTCCTTGGGCGTGAAGACGGCACATTCCCCCCGGGAACAGCCGCTTACGAGAAACGGGGCATTGCGGTTGATGTACCCGAGTGGTTATCTGAAAACTGTATCCAGTGTAACCAGTGTGCTTATGTCTGTCCTCATGCCGCCATCAGACCTTTCCTGTTGGATGAAAAAGAAGAGGCTTCCGCACCGGATGATATGTCCCTGCTGAATGTGAAGGGTAAACTGTCCGCTTTTAAATACCGTATCCAGGTCAGCGTGCTCGATTGTACAGGTTGCGGCAGTTGTGCCGACGTTTGTCCTTCCAAAGAAAAATCGCTGATTATGAAACCGCTTGACGGACAGATGGGGGAAACGAAAAACTGGGATTATCTGATCAAAAATGTTACCCATAAAAATAACGTGGTTGACAAATTCTCCTCGGTAAAAAACAGTCAGTTTGCCAAACCTTTGTTTGAATTTTCAGGTGCATGTGCCGGTTGCGGGGAAACCCCGTATATCAATGTGGTAACGCAGCTTTACGGTGACCGGATGATGATAGCCAATGCAACGGGATGCTCTTCCATTTATGGTGCTTCCGCCCCTTCAACGCCTTATACTACCAATGCGGAAGGTCACGGGCCGGCATGGGCCAATTCCCTGTTTGAAGACAACGCCGAATATACGCTGGGCATGGCTACCGGCGTCAGGCAGATGCGTGACCGCATTGAACGGTTAATGCAGGATGCCCTGAAAAACGACATTGCCAAGGATCGGAAAGAAGCCTTTGAAGCCTGGCTTGCAGCCAAAGATGACGGTGAAGGCTCTAAAGAAGCCTCGGCAAAAGTTTCCCGTGTGTTAAAAGGAAAAAATGATGATTTGGCCAAACAACTGATGGGGCTTGAACATTTTTTCGTGAAAAGATCCATCTGGGGCTTTGGTGGTGACGGCTGGGCTTATGATATCGGTTTCGGCGGACTGGATCATGTACTGGCTTCGGGTGAAGACCTCAACCTGCTGGTGCTTGATACCGAAGTGTATTCAAATACAGGAGGCCAGATGTCGAAAGCCAGCCCGACGGCTGCTGTGGCAAAATTTGCCGTTGCCGGAAAAGAAATCCGTAAAAAAGACCTTGGTGCCATTTACATGACCTACGGTTATATTTATATTGCCCAGGTGGCTATGGGTGCCAGCCAGTCGCAATATTTCAAGGCGTTAAAAGAAGCGGAAGCCTATCCCGGGCCATCGCTGATCATTGCCTATTCGCCTTGTATCATTCATGGCCTGAGAAATTCGATGGCCAAATCGCAGGCGGAAGAGAAGCTGGCCGTTGAGGGCGGGTTCTGGAACTTGTACCGTTACAACCCGCTCCTGGAAAAAGAAGGTAAAAATCCTTTCCAACTCGATTCGAAAGAACCGCAATGGGAAAAACTGGAAGAGTTCCATAACAACGAGGTGCGTTTTGTTTCGTTGAAAAAAGCCTTTCCGCGCCGGGCCCGCGAACTGAATGAACTGGCTTTGAAAAATGCAAAATGGCGGTATGATTTTTACAAACGTCAGGCTTCGCTTGATTATTCGAATAAGGAAACGTAACGGATACATGGTTTAAAAAAGGCTGCCAAATTAATGAAACAATAGTTCATTCAGCAATAGCCGCTCAATATATAAGCATAATATTTAATAGGCTAATTTTACATTCTGTTCTGAATATTCGTATCCATTGACGATATTGCTGATATTATCATCTGAGATAAACGATATATAATATGAATTATGGAAGCAAGGAAAATTAAAGACAAAATTTACTGGATGGGTTTTATAGATTGGGATGCCCGTCTCTTTGATTCGCTCATTCCCCTTCCTGACGGGACAAGTTACAATGCATTCCTGATTGAAGGTAGTAAGAAAACCGTTTTGATTGATACGGTTGATGCGCATCTGAAAGATGAATTGTTGGCACAGATGGATCAGGTCAGTAAACTCGATTACGTGGTTTCACTTCATGCAGAACAGGATCACTCGGGCAGTATTTCTTATATACCCTTAAATCCGCAAGATAGTTATTAACAAAACCGGCAAATAACTGTGCAAAAGTTCTTTACACAGTATTTGACCGGTAAATCTCATCACCTATTTTAGTGCTGTTAAATAAACTAACGGTGATAAAA